>DUPB01000094.1 GCA_012838585.1 Bacteroidales bacterium | reverse complement strand
GCCTGTTACGACTACTTCAAGTGGGGCGATTACCTGCAGCCAACGGGAAACGATTTCGCGGAGTGTGGCTGGAGCGACCGCAACTACTACGGGGCAGCGATGGCTGCCTCCATCGGGGTGATCAACAAGTACCCCAACGCGTACGCTGCGGCATGGGGTTTCCCCGCCGAGGCACTCACACGGCGAATGGCCATCAACTACGCGTTTGGCGCGCAGCCACCCCGCGACATCTCGATGATCACGGGAGGGGTACACCGCGACGTGGAGGTACTCACGCTCTACCCGCTCAGCTTGGTGGCCGTTGAAGAGCGCTTCGGCAGCTGGATGACCCAGTATGGCTACACCAACTACCTAACCGCCCAGAAGCTGATGGAGCTGGGTGAGGTGTTGCCCAACGGGACCCTGAAAGTGAAAGAGAAAACCTACGGCACGTTGGTCATCCCCTTCGAGCCCTTCCCCGAAAGCGGGCTGCTCGATATGCTGGCACAATTCATGGAGAAGGGCGGAAAGGTGTTGTGGTTTGGCACGCCCCCCCTACTCGACTCGGAGGGAGAAGAGTGCATTGAACAGTGGCAACAGCTGGCAGGGGTTACCTATCAGCACGACGGCTACATGGGTGAAATCGCGGCCGGCAAAGAGGTCACCTTCAGCGGCAACTTCTCAGGGGTGCCGCCGCAAACCATCCTTACCGATTTCCTGGTAGACCGGATCTATCCTGCCCAGCCGAACGGTGGCGAGGTGATAGCGCTCTGCGATGGGAAAACCGTTGGAGTGAAAACAAAGCATGGAGAGGGCACCTTCTACTACCTGGGGTTCCGTCCCCGTGACGACCAGTCACGAAGCCTCGGGTATGAAAGCCGCACGCTGTTCGAACTGCTGCACGCGGCCAATGCCTACCCGGCCACCGGGAAAATCGCGAACGTGAACGACAACCCCACGGTGGTGTCCCGCACCTCGGACTACTTCGTCACCACGTTCCCCAACAAGACCAACATGGTGGTCCGCCACTACCGTACCCATCGAGAGAGCTGGCATGCCGGTTTTTCACGCGATGCCGAAAGAGACGCGGAAGCGCTCGCACTCAACCCACTGCCGCCCGACACGCTGGAGCTGGACAACATGGCGATCAACGGCCACCGTGTGACCTACAACGGGACGCTCTCGATGGCTTTCCGCGTGAACGATGACAACCGGCTAAGCGCCTTTATCGGCAGCAACTGCCGGGGGATCACCATCGATAGCCGTGAATACAGGTTCGCCGAACACCCCCTGCCAAAGATCGTCTTTATCCCGGACGAAAGTGATGGGAAGTCCGTTTACCAGGTACAGATCACGGGGACGGGACAGGTGGCGCTGCCCATCGTGAAGAAGGGAACAACGCCCGTGGTAAAACAAGGCGACAGCACCGTTCCCTCGAAAGTGAAAGGTGAGCGACTGCTCCTCAATATTGATGATGCCCTATCGGGCAAATGGTTACAAGTAACAATTTAAGGAAAAATGATGCATAAAAAGAATAAAACCCCGCGCCGCGATCGGTGGTGCCTCGTATCTCCAAAGCCGTTTCTATCGGCAGTTTTCACCCTATTTTTCCCGGTGTTTCTCGCCGCCCTGCTCGTCTCATGCGATGCTGACTCGGGTGGGAAACTCTCGGTTGATGCGCTGCAGTGCCGCAACCTCACGAACCCCGAAGGGATAGACTACCCCCTGTTAAGCTGGAAGATCACCTCCCCCCTGGAGGGGACAGCGCAAACCGCGTGGGAGGTGGAGGTGGCATCAAGTAAGAAGCTATTGCTCAAAGGGGAGGCCGATATCTGGAGATCGGGGCAGCAGCCCTCCGATGAGCAGTTCCACATCCAGCCGGACTGCCCCTTGCAAGACGCTACCCCCTACTTCTGGCGGGTACGCGTATGGGACAATTTCGGCAACGTGAGCGATTGGAGCCCACCCGCCTACTTTTCCACCGGCTTGTTGAGCGAGGAGTCCTGGGAAGCGCAGTGGATCACCTACCCCTATGGTAAAGAGCAACCCCTGCCCTACTTCCGCAAGGAGTTCAACCTTGACCGAAAAATGCCCGTGAAGGCGCTGGCCTACTTCTGTGGTCTCGGTGCCGGTGAACTCTATATCAACGGCCAGCAAGTAGACTCCACCCGTTTCCTGGACCCGGCGCAAACCGACTACGACCACTACGCGCTCTATAGCACGCTGGATGTAACGGAACAGCTCAAAAAAGGGATCAACTGCCTGGGCGTCATGTTAGGAGGAGGGTGGTTCGCCCAGCGAGAAGCGTGGCACGGGGCGAGATTCGCGTACGGCGACCCCATGTTTCGGCTTCAGGTGATCCTCTTTTACGCCGACGGTCGCCGCGAAGTGCTTACCAGCGACGAGAGCTGGAGCTGGAAAGAGGGTCCAGTGAGCCGCTCCAACATCTACCTGGGAGAGGTGCACGATGCCCGGAGGGAGATTCCCGGGTGGAGTGAGCCGGGACTTCCGTCGGAAGGGTGGCAAGCGGCCCTTCTGGCCACGAAAAACGTTCCCCCCAAGCTAATGCCTCAAGTTATCGAACCAATCCGCAAGCAGGAGGTGCTCACCGCGCAAGAGATATGGCAAGACACCACGGGCAACTGGGTGTACGATTTTGGGGTAAACGTGGCGGGAATCCCCCTGCTGGAGGTACAACAACCGGAAGGCACCCACCTCACGATTCGCTTCGCGGAGGAGGTTGACGCGGACGGGAACCTGGACTTCACCACCACCGGCTGGATCCATCACGGTGCCATATTCAAGGATGAATACACCTGCAAAGGGGGTACCGTTGAACGGTGGTCGCCCCGTTTCACCTACCACGGCTACCGGTACGCCGAGCTGTCCGGGTACGACGGCCAACCGAACGCGGATGCCCTCAAGCTGGTGGTCGTACATACCGATGTGGAAAACAACGGTTCGTTCGAGTGCGCCGACCCACAGGTCAACCAGCTGCACGAGCTGGCCATACGGACGGTAAAGAATAACCTGCACGGGATTCCCACCGATTGCCCCGTGCGGGAGAAGTGCGGATGGCTGGGCGACGTGCATGCCTACGTGAAGATGGCCAACCTGAACTTCCAGATGGAGAACTTTTGGCAAAAATACCTGGGCGACATTCGAACCGGGGCCGCACGGGTAGAGAAAAACACCCTCTTCCATGAGAGGTACAACACCACGTTCTACTTCGTGGATAAGCCTGCGGGGCTCCCCTACATGGTCGCCCCCGGGAAAAGGCTCTGCGGGGTAGCATCACCCGACTGGGGTACCGCGCTGGTACAGCTCCCCTGGTGGACCTACGTCTATTACGGGAACAAAGCCATAATGGCAGAGTATTACCCCATGATGAAGCAGTGGACGGAACATGTGGGGTCGCTGGCGAAAGACAAGGAGCGCACGAAAAAGTATAGCTCCAAAACCTCCTCCATCGTTTACCAGGGGCTGGGCGACTGGTGC
>DUPB01000093.1 GCA_012838585.1 Bacteroidales bacterium | reverse complement strand
GAACAAACGGGCTTTCGCTCCTATTCCTATTTTTCGAAAGCGTTTAAAAAGCATTTCGGCGTTTCCCCCAAGGAGTATCAATTAGATCCCACCCGTATTATTTCTTCCAAATGAATCGGTAGTTGAAGCGGCGGTTGGGAGCGGTGTCTCCATCCGTGACCAACGAGATGGGGTCGTTCAAGTTCGCCGGGTTGTCGGCCCACTTGAAGTCGAAGGTGAACTGATCCGCTGTTAACCCCAGAAGCTCCCTGGGTACAAATAGCTCCAGTTCGCTGCCCTGGTAGTGGTAATCCAGCTGACCTACCAGCTTCCACGGCTCTACGGTGTCCTGCTCGTCATACTTCATCAGGGTGGTTGTCTGCTCATCGATTACCCCCTTGTTGATCAAGAAATCATAACCATACCAGCCTGTCGCGTGGTTGTTATCGGCATCTATGAGTAGCAGCATCCAGTGGTTCCCGGTGTGGTCACTCAGCGCTTCGGCGGTCTCCGCGTAAAAACCGATCATCTCTTTGCCCACGGCAACCTTGGCGGTGATGATGTCGTTCCGCCCGGAGCTGTTGGTGTAGTGGATGCCGGCGTACCCTAACGCGTTGCGGTGGAACGTGTCGCCACGGGTGTCCCGGAACTCGTTCTTAACTTTTTGCCAGTCACTGAAGTCTCTCCCGGGCTGCATGGTGTGGTAGCCCCGCTGTTCCGGGATAGGCCTTACCCCCTTGTACTTACGGATGTTTTGCGCCATCTGCATGTAATAGTTGTCGGTGTAGCCCCCTTTCATCGGGTGAATGCCGCGGTTGAACTCGGCGTTGTACTGATCCACGAAGAAGAAGGGGTTGTCGCGTCCCAGCCAGGGTGTGGTGCCTCCCCCGGGCGGTTGGTACTTGCCGGCCGTCCACTCGTTCCAGTCGTTGACGTAGAGGAAGTCCGGATCGGCCTCGATGGCTTCATCCCACCGCTCCTGGAAGTAAATGCCGTAGCCTTCCGGGTTGGCGACGGTCTCTCCCAACCAGGGCACGTAAGCCGGTTCCGGCATATCGTACTCGTTTAGCGGGGGCTGCCCGAATTCACGCGACCAGGACTTGCCCACTCCCATGTTCTCATCGGTCATGGTTACCGGGTGCTGGGCAGTAGTCACGGCTGCCTGCTCCCGTTTGCCCTGATGCAGTGACAGGAGCTCCTCCGGCTTCATGGATTTTACCCGGGGATCTGCCAGGCTGTACCCGAAACTCCAGTTGTCCTCGGTGCCGACAAATCGTTCGCCGCCCCACTCGTAATAGCCCCACCACATGGTGCGCAAGGTGAAAAAAGATTTCACCTCTTTGGTGTAATCCAGGTAGAACTCCTCTGCGTAATCGGGATCTTGGTAGTGAGGATGTTCGGGGTCGCTCTTCGCTTCCGGGTCGTAATGCGGGTTGGGATGGGTGATACCGCTTCGGTTGGCATCGAAGTCGGGCCTGCCGTTGTATAGCAACAGCGGCTTGCCATCCCAGTAAAACCAGAGGTTCTTGTACTTCTCCTCCTTGTACACCCGGTCGTAGAGGTCCTGAACCACCGTGATCACGGGCCCATTGAAGGCCCAGAAACAGAAGCGGGGCACCTTGTTTCCCTCATCCATCATCTCTTGCATGACACGGAAGGTGACCTCCCACTCGTCCCAGTATCGCACCGCGTTGGTCACATCCATCACCAAGAGGTCCACCCCCGCGTCGGCAAGCATGGACATATCCCGACGTATCACCCACTCGTCTTGACTCAGGAAGTAACCCATCTCCGGTTCCCCCCAGTGGTACGAGTGGGTGTACCACAACTTGTGGTTGGCATCGAACCGGGCGGCGGGGTCCTCCTCCAGGATGGCCGTGACGTTGGCCCGGTACGGTTGTTCATAATGAATTTTCTCCTGCGTGTGCCAAGTGATGTAGAATATTCCCACCACCCGCCGCTTGTCGTCTTTCAAGGGACCCACCTCTTCGAACGAGGGCATCTCCCTTCCCAGCGCGTCGGTGGCCACCCAGGTATCGGCATAGAGGTCCCGGTAGTCGGGATAGTAGTTCCCGTACTCGAACTTCTTGTCAATCTCTTTGGGATCGGGGATACGTTGCGCGTTGCCCTTGGGGTCGGTGCATGCCCCAAATAATAGGGCCATCAATAAGATTACCGTTACCTTTTGTAAGGTACCTGCTAACTTGTTCATACTTGTCTGTTTTTCGTGTTAAAGTTAAATGTTGACTCTTGATTATGCCAGTTCCGGGGCGGCGTTGCCGCACCCGTTCTTACGCCATGTAAAACAGCTCTTCTAACGGGATGGATACCGGAGAGTTGTCCTCGTTGACCTCCATGATGTCGGCCATGTAGTCCCACCATTTTTGTACCACGGGGTCCGTGCCAATCTCTTGCGATGATTGGTCGCCATCGATCTTCTGTACCGCGAACAGGATATTGGTAT
>DUPB01000092.1 GCA_012838585.1 Bacteroidales bacterium | reverse complement strand
CCGCGATGCTTCTGTAACGTTTCATATGACTGTTTTATCTTATGAATAGTATGCTCCCTATTTTCATCGTTTCCCGTTGTGCTTAAGACACTGTTTCATCTATCGTATGTTTACAATTGTCCCAATGTCCCTAGTTACTCATGCGTTTAAAACGGGCTATTACCGAATAGGTTATAAAGATATGGCACAGGTAGTAGGTGGGTAGAATCAGTTTACCCAGTGAGGTGTAGCCCGCGAATTCCCGCAACCCGATGATGGTGTCGGAGAAGAGGAGCAGCCCGACACCGATAGCAAAGGTCCACCTCGATATTCGATTGCCCTTTATTCCCACGGCCGCCCCCATGGAAATGCCCGATATAAACAGGTAAGCCAGCACGGCTAACATCGTTGCCTTGTCGGCAAAGTTCGGGTAGAGCATCACGAAATAAAACAGCAGGTAGGCTGCGAGCAGGATGGCCGTGAATTTCCACCTCACCTTCCCGTTGAGCAGGGCATACCATAGGAATCCGACATGGGCGAAAAAAAAGCAGGCAACGCCATAAATAAACCGGATGCTTTCCCCGTAGCGGTGGGACAAAAACCAGTCGCCGCAAATGGAACACAAAAAGGCAAATATTAGGGGAATCGCCTCTTTAACAGGCAACTGCCGATAAAATGAAAGCAGCAAAAGAACCACTATCGCGATGCCTGCCGTACCTGATTGGAACACAAACCCGTAACCTAACAGCGCTAAGAGTGCTAATACAAACTGCACTGGAATTAGCGCGTAAATCCAGCCATAATGCTTTCCTGTTTTTTTGTTCATCTCCCTGTTTATTTCTTGTTGTTTTTACAAATAAACAAAAAAAAAGGGAATGAAACGGTATTGTCGGCTTAAAAGTACTCTTTTACCTCGATCTCCCCGTTGATGGCCAGAAGCGCGTTCTCAGCCAACGCCCCCATCTCATCTTGGCCGGGGTAGAAATGGATGGGTGCAATGCGGTACACGCGCTCGATAATCAGGTTGCAGAACCACTTGCTGTTGGCTATCCCGCCGGTGATCAATATCGCGTCAACCTCTCCACGCAGCACTGCCGACATGGCACCAATCTCTTTCGCCACCTGATAGGCCATCGCCTCCAGCACCTCTTTACACTTCTCATCACCATCCATCGCCTCCCGCTCTGCGATATATACATCATTGGTCCCCAAGTAAGCTACCAGCCCCCCTTTGCCCACGATCATCGATGCCATCTCATCGTACGTGTAATCACCGCTGAACGCGGCTTTCAACAGCGACCCCGCCGGCAACGACCCCGAGCGTTCGGGCGAGAAGGGGCCATCGCCATCCAATCCCTGGTTTACATCAACTACCCTCCCCTTTTCGTGTGCGCCCACCGTGATACCTCCCCCAAGGTGCGCCACTATGAAGTTCATCTCCTCGTACCGCCGCATAATCGACTTGGCATGCGAGCGGGCGATCGCCTTCTGGTTCAGCGCGTGGAAAACGGGAACTTTTTCAAAGAGCGGGTGCCCCGTGTAGCGAGCCAGCCGGTCGAGCTCATCCACCACCACCGGGTCGGCGATAAAAGCCTCCGCATTTGGCAGCCTCTTCGCGATATCATAAGCAATCAGCCCCCCCAGGTTGCTCGCGTGCTCCCCCCGTTTGCACTCCATCAAATCTTGCCTCATCGCCTCGTTCACACTGTAAACGCCTGCCTTGATGGGTTTAACGAGTCCCCCGCGCCCGATCACCGCGTCGATGGTCTCTAAATGGACGTCCGCGTCACGCAACTCCTCGAGGATCATATCTTTTCGGTACTCGAACTGATCCGTCACCCTTTTGAACGGTTTCAGCACCTCAAGCGGATGCTTGATCGTTTTTAAAAAAATCACCTTTTCCTGTTGGTAAATCGCGATTTTCGTGGATGTTGAACCCGGGTTGATCACCAAAATTCGTGTTGTTGTAGCCATGGTTTTATATTTTTCCTGTTTATGAAATGAACTCCTTGTTGCCTGTGCATGAAACACTTAACCCTCATACAGATGCCACTCTCAAGACTGTTCTAGTCACACTCTCCCTTTCCAATGCAAGCAGCCAAAGCGATGGAGTACAATTTGGTCCGTTCATCGTCGGCACGGGAGGTGAGTACCACGGGCACCGATGCCCCTATGATAACCGATGCACAAACGGCCCCACCCAGGAAATTGAGCGCCTTGTAAAACATGTTGCCCGCCTCTATATCGGGGGCAAGAATCACGTCACAGTCACCGGCCACCTGACTGTCGACCCCCTTATGCAACGCGGCCTCTCGACTTACCGCGATATCCACCGCGAAAGGCCCGTCCACGATACACCCCGCAAGGGTACCCTCCCGATTCATCGCTTTCAGGAGCGATGCGTGCAGGGTAGCCTCCATCTTCGAATTCGGCATCTCTACCGCGGCGGCGACCGCCACCTTAGGCATTTCAATCCCTAATTGGTGGTACATCATCACCGCGTTCTGAATGATTTGCACCTTCTCAGCGAGCCCCGGAGCAATGTTCATCGCCGCATCGGTCACGCACAACAGCTTGTGGTAATAGGGGGATTGAAAAAGAGCAAGGTGACTCAGTAGTCGACCGGTGCGTAGGCCAACATCCTTGTCCAGCACCGCCCGTAGCAGGTCGCCCGTGGAGATATACCCTTTCATAATACCATCCGCCTCGCCGCTCTTTACCTTGCTCACCGCGATTCGGGCTGAAGCGGCAGCCCCCTCACTGTTGTCCAAGATATCGACACGGGACAGGTCGAAATGTAGCCGACGTGCGATTTTCTCTATCTCACCCTTATCCCCTATAAGCAATGGGGTCATCACCTCAGCGGCAACGGCATCCCGCACCGCTTCAAGTATGAGAACATCCTCGGCAGCCGCTACGGCAATCGTCCGCTTATCCCCCTCCTTGGCTTTCGTAATCAGACCTGACAAATCGTTAAGCATGGCATCAGCGATTTTACATGGTTTTGCTTACAAATAAACAAAAAAAACGGGAATTAACCCTATAATTCGGGGTGTTCTTTAGCATATTGTCAGCATATGTTGTCACAATCTTCAATTAAAGCACGGAAAAAACGTTCATGAAACAGCCTGCAACTGTACGGCCGCCTTACCTAAGATTTCCCCGCGAACCACGCGTTTCAGTTATCGCACCGGACAAACGGTTGCCTGCTTTACCCTAAGTTTTCCCCTGGGACCCTTCATTATGTCTGAAATAGTTCGTACATTCGCGGTGACATTTTGGTGTTGTTCGTCCCAAATACCTCGGGGCAAGCGATGAAAAGGGAATCAGGTGCAAATCCTGAACAGGCCCGCTGCTGTAAGCTCATAAAAGCGCTTTCGCACTACTCAACAGCCACTGTTCCGCACGGGCGGAATGGGAAGGACGCGAGAGAACGAGTAAGTCAGAAGACCTGCCAAAATGGATTCAATGTTTCATAGCTTTCGGGGAGTAGAGCTTGACAGAATAACGCATGCCAAGATCGATTTTTCTTTTACTGTTTTCGTTTGTGCCCAGACTTGGTAGGCTAACGTCTACCTGTTTCCCCTCAACGCCCCACTTTTCCCGAAAGCCTGATGTTTCGGTGAAATGGACGTGTTAAAAAAGAGTGCTCTTCTTGCTGTAACCTTTATTCAGGTTGCAACGGGAGTGCTTTTTGCCCAAAACAGACCCGATGACTCAAGTCGTTCGCTAAAGGAAGAGAGGCTTGCTGCTGAAGAAAAAGCGGTTGAGGGGAAAGTAATCTTTTCACAAGAGGGAACCCTTTCACAAGAAGGAAACCACGTCCAAAAGAGGACACTTACGCAACCGGAGATTCACGAACGAACGGGAACACTCGTTCAACCGGCTGACACGACCAAGGTAAAAACCATGCACCTCGACGATTTCGTGGTGTACGGGAGTCCCCTGATGAAAGAGGTTATCCCCGTGCAAAAACTCTCCGGCGAGCAACTTAAAAGCCTGAGCTCCTTTTCCGTGGCCGATGCTATTCGCTACTTCTCGGGGGTGCAACTCAAGGATTATGGCGGTGTTGGCGGACTCAAAACGGTGAACGTGCGGAGCATGGGCACGCACCACGTGGGCGTGTTTTACGACGGTATCCAACTGGGTAACGCGCAAAACGGGCAGATAGACCTGGGCAAGTTCTCGCTGGAAAACATCGAAGAGGTTTCACTCTACAACGGGCAGAAGAGCAATATCTTTCAATCGGGTAAGGACTTTGGTTCATCGGCCACGGTGTACCTACGCTCACGCACACCCCGCTTTACCGATGGCAAAAGGCACAACCTCCGTGCCAGCGCGAAAGGAGGTTCTTTCGACCTGATCAATCCCTCTCTGCTGTATGAATACAAGATCAACGATCACCTCAGTGCATCCCTCAACGGCGAGTTCATCCACTCCAGTGGAAAGTACAAGTACCGCTACAAGCGGGTTCACCCCACCTCTCATGAAGTGATGTACGATACAACCGCCGTGAGGGAGAACGGCGATATCCGCTCTGTCCGGTTGGAGGGGGGACTGTTTGGCACCGTCAACGAGGGCTACTGGAGGGTGAAAACCTATTTCTACGACTCCGAACGGGGCATACCCGGTGCCGTGGTGAATAACCGGTGGATGAATCCACAGCGGCAGTGGGACAGGAGCTTTTTCGCGCAGGGAGTATACCGCAAAAACGTTACGCCTAAGTACGATATCCTGGTCAACGGCAAATACGCGTATGACTACATGCGGTACCTGAATCCCGATACCACGCTTATGCTTATTGACAACACCTTTAAACAGCAAGAGGGGTACCTTTCCATCGCCAACCGATACAGCTTGATGAGCTGGTGGGATGCCGTGCTTTCGGCCGATATGCAGTACAATACCCTGAGATCCGACTTAGCGGGGTTCGTTTTCCCAAAACGCCTCACCACGTTGATAGCCGTGGCCAGCGCTGCCGATCTGGGAAAAGTAAAAATGCAAGGGAGCGTTCTCCACACTCATGTACGTGAAAGGACAGACTCCGGCAATACAGAGAGGGATGAGATGGTAAAAGCGGCTCCTGACAAAAATGAGTTCACACCCGCCTTTTTTATCTCCTACCAACCGTTTGACAAACACAACTTCAACATCAGGGCTTTTTATAAAAATATTTTCAGGATGCCTACCTTCAACGACCTGTACTATACCGATATAGGCAACACGCAGTTGAGGCCGGAGCGAACCCATCAGTATAATGTAGGGTTTCAATATGATAATGAACAGAAAGGCAAACTGGTGCAACAATGGCAAGTACAGGCAGATGCCTACTTTAATCAGGTAACGGACAAGATTGTAGCCGTGCCCAAAGGCAGCGGACAGTACCGATGGATGATGATGAACCTGGGATATGTAGAAATCAGGGGGGTGGATGTGGCTGCTTCGGCCGTTTTTGAACCGCTCAAAGAGCTGTTTCTCAACCTGCGGTTGTCCTATACCTATCAGAAAGCGCAAGATTTCACCGAGCGCGAGAACCCGTTTTTGCAAGAGTTGACCTATGGCGGACAGATTGCCTATATCCCCTGGCATAGCGGCTCCGTCATAGCGACCTTTACCTACCAATCGTGGCAGCTGAACTACAGCTTTATCTACGTGGGTGAACGGTATCACAGCTCCGCCAATATCCCTGAAGATTACGAGCAGCCGTGGTACACCAACGATGTAACGGTTTCGAAAAGGTTCAGAATACGCGATGTGGGTTTTCGGGCGGCTGTAGAGGTCAACAACCTGTTGGGTCAGGATTACGAGGTGGTGCTCAACTACCCTATGCCCAAACAGAATTATAAACTCTCGTTAACCGTTGAGATATGATGCAACACGTTGTACATAAAAGAGCTGTTATAGGTAAGAAACTTGTCTCCGGGGGAGTGTTGGCGGTACTATTGACTTCGTTGACTTTACTGGCGTTTTTAGCTTCCTGCCGGGGTGATGTGGAGATGGTGCTCTCGGAAGAGTTACAGCTACTACCCGACGATCGCTCGGCAGAAACGCACGTGGGTTTTTACCTGCTTAACGAGGGGAACATGGGGAGCAACAAGGCTACGCTCGACTTCCTTGATTTCAAAAGAGGGGTTTACCGAAGAAACATCTATGCCGAAATCAATCCAACCGTACCCAAGGAGATGGGCGACGTGGGCAACGATATAGCCATATACGGCAGCAGGCTCTACGCGGTGATCAACTGCTCCAACAAGATAGAGGTGATGAACGCCCGAACCACCAAGCGCATCGGTCAGGTCGAGATACCCAACTGCAGGTATATACAATTTCACGGCAGGTATGCCTACGTCACCTCGTATGCCGGTCCCGTGACCATCGACCCCCATTACGAACAACTGGGTTACGTGGCCAAAGTGGATACCGCCACCCTGGAAGTCGTGGATCGCTGCCTGGTCGGTTTTCAACCCGATGAGCTGGAGATTGTAGGGGGGAAAATATATATCGCCAACTCCGGCGGCTATATGGGCGCGGGCGACTTAAAAGGCTATGAGCGAACGGTTTCGGTGATAGATATTGCCACCTTTAAGGAAGAGAAGCGCATCCCGGTAGCCTGGAACCTCCATCGTATTAAGGCCGATAAACGGGGAGACCTGTGGGTCAGCTCGAGGGGCGACTATAAGGGCTACCCTTCCCGCCTCTATTTTCTGGACAGGGAGTTGCAGCAGGTGACCGACACGGTGCCTATCGCTGCCACCAACTATTGGATAGACGATGATTACCTGTACGCCTATGGAACGGAATATAGCTATGTCAGTGCGCAAGAGTGGTCATTCTCTTATGCCATCGTGGACACACGCACCCATGAGGTGGTTACAAAAGATATTATTACAGACGATACTGAAAAGAAAATAGAGATGCCGTATGGAATTATGGTACACCCTGTTACTAAAGAGATCTACATTACTGATGCCGGTAATTTCGTAACCCCCGGTGCGCTGTACTGTTTTACCCCCTACGGCAAATTGAAATGGAAGGTGCGCACGGGAAATATTCCCGCGCACTTCGCCCTGCTTCCGCAACCATAAAACTATGTAAATGAAACCCATAAACATGAAACAGAAAATTCTACTGCTCACAAGCTTTCTTGCCCTACTAATCGGTTCTTGTAAAGAAGATGAGATATTGCCAAATCCCCCGGTGATATCGGGTATTGAAGCTGAATACACCATCATTGAAGGTGAAACGTTGCTGTTGAAACCGACGGTGGAAAACAGCGAAAACGCCATATATCGATGGCTGTTAGATGGGGAGGAGGTCGGGAACAGGTTGGAATACACCTTTCTCGCTTCAAGCACGGGCGATTACATGGTGGTGCTAACCGTAACCAATAAAGGGGGAGCCGATGAGAAAAGGGCTACCATCAAGGTTTTAGAGAAAGAACAACCTCCCTATATAGGTGCTTTGCAAGAGGAGTACGCCATCACGGTTGGCGATGATTTGTTGTTGAGTCCTGAATTTGTGGGTTCGGGAGATATTACGGTCGAGTGGATATTAAACGACAAGGTGGTTTCTACCGCGAAAGAGTATAAGTTTACCGCTGCCGAAGAGGGAGAATACAAACTCTTGTTGAAAGCGACCAATAAGGGGGGCACAACGGAAAAAGAGGTGTTGATTATAGTAACCAAAAAAGGGGACGCGCCGGTTATTTCAAATCTAAAAGAAGCATACACCGTTGCCCCGGGCATCGCTTTGGAACTACAACCATCGGTAGCGAGCGATACCGAAGTGACCTACTCGTGGTTGCTGAACAGTGAAGAGGTGGCAACAACGCCACAATATACTTTTAAAGCATCGCGAGCGGGTAGTTATCAGCTTCTGTTGAGGGTGATTAATGATAACGGAACATCGGAGAAAAAAACGACTATAACTGTAGAAACGCGGACACAAAACTTGAAAACATCGATTCACACCATTCTCCCAATTGAGTTTTTAGCGTTTGAAGCCATTCCGGAAGGGTTAAACCTGGTGGTAACCAAATCGCCTTCGAGTCTGTATAGAGTGTCAATTGGCGAAAAACAGAAAGTGCTGTTTATCGCTGCCACGACCGGCACCTACACGCTGGAGGTTTCAATAGGTGAGGCGGTTGCTGAAACTATAGAGATAAAGGTGGGGGGCTCCCCCAAAACTTTATCTCCCTATATCGCCAAGGTGTTTGACTATTTGCCCGCGCCCGGGCAGTTTGTAAACAAGCTTCCCGATTACTCGAAGGGAGACACACACGAGGATATGGTGCGCAAAGCGGGAGAGTGGCTTATAGGTGAAGACGCATTTCCGATTACCCTGGGTGGCTGGGGTGGATATGTAATATTCGGCTTCGATCACACCATCGTAAACGTGAAAGGCAAACGGGATTTTCGCGTCAGGGGAAATGCTTTCGGTGCGAATGACAATCAACGACCGAATGCGCCGTTTGGCGGAAGCTGTGAGCCGGGTATCATCATGGTGGCGTATGATAAAAACAAAAACGGAAAGCCCGACGATGATGAGTGGTACGAGATCAAGGGGAGCGCCAACTTTTCCGCGAAAGATGAACCTTGGTACGCGATAGCGAAAGAGAGTGGAAACGATGTAAACGTATATCGCGATTACGAAATGACCTATTACCGTCCGACTACAGAGGAGCCTGAAACAGAGGCAGAGCCCGACAACCCGGAAAAGTATATCATAATAGAAAACTATATCAAATGGGAGGACAACAAGGAGAATAGCGGATACCAATTTAAAAACGTCTATCACAGGCAGAGCTACTATCCCGGCTGGATCACAGAGGATAAGATGACATTTAAAGGTATACGACTTGCCCAAAATGGTGTGAATGAAGGCAAGTTTTATCCCGATATAAATGCTAGTGGCATCTATTATATCCTCTACGGTTACCAATATGGGTACGTGGACAATAAGCCCAATATGGACGATGATTCAGCCATCGATATTGATTGGGCGATAGATAAAAACGGCCATCCCGCCAACCTGCCCGGCATAGACTTCGTGAAAGTCTATAATGGCGTAAGTCAGGAAAACGGTTGGTTAGGCGAGACCTCTACCGAGGTAGAACGGGGTGAAGACCTGCATATGCTGGGTATAAGTATCGAGACGCTGAAAACCGAATAAAATTCAATAAAGCATTTATAATTACATTAAACATTACTCACAATGAGAAAATTAACAAATTTTTTGATCATTTTGCTAAGCAGCACCATACTGTTTAGCTGCACGTATGACGACACCTTTTTGAGAGAGGAGATCGAAAAAATCAAGACCGATGTGAAGTCGCTAAAAGAGCAGACCTCATCGTTAAGGACTATTGTAGACGCTCTGAATGCGGGCAGGGTTATCACTAATGTTGAAAAACTTGCTAATGATAAAGGATACAAGATTACTTTTAATGACGCCACCACAATTGAGGTGTTGAATGGTGAAAAGGCACCGGTAATAGGTATCAAGGAGTCGGATGGTGTCTATTACTGGACCATTACAACCGACGGGAAAACCGACTTTTTACTTGACAGTAACGGTAATAAGTTGCGTGTATCTGGAAGAGATGGAAAGGACGGAGAAAGTGGAAAGGATGGGATTGATGGGAGTACCCCCGAATTAGGGATAGATACCGAGGGGTATTGGACAGTAAACGGTGTTAGGGTAAAAGATGCCAACGGAAACGAGGTGAAGGCGCAAGGAGACTCCTTTTTTAAAGAGATACAAGAGGGTGAAGAGACTGTAACATTCGTGTTAGCCGATGGCACCACCATTGTAATACCAAAAGCAGCCGATACCTATCTCTATTTTTATGATAATGTAGAGGATAAGCCTGTAACTGTTTTTTTAGGTAAACCCGGAAGAGATTTACGTTTGAGATTTAAATCCGCCAATATCGACAAAATGGAAGTTGTTACTAAGCCAGCCGGTTGGAGGGTAAACTTGCACCGTCCCGATGGAAATGTAAATGTCTCTATACCGCAAGACGCTTCATTTGGAACTTATGAAGTGGCGCTACGAGGATTGGACAAAAAGGGAATGGTCTACATGGCGATTGCAAAAATATGCGTTGCTGCCGGTGATGGTTTTACCGATCCATTAGGTGTATTTATTCTCAATGAGGGCAATATGACCACGGAAAACGGGTCGCTTATTTTTATCTCCTCTGCGGGTCAGGTATTCAACAATATTTACGCCAATGTGAACGGGAAAGAGCTGGGTAACTCAGCACAAGACCTGTTTATTAAAGATGGAAAAATGTGGATCCTTTCACAAAACGGCAAAAAGTCGTCT
>DUPB01000091.1 GCA_012838585.1 Bacteroidales bacterium | reverse complement strand
CATACCGTTATTGAGCCAAACGAGATAGCGGGAAGCGGAGCCGAAAGGTACAAAAACGCACTCACAAGGCATATCAATGAAATATACAAGCATGCAAATCTGGTTGCCGGACTGCCTGCCACACAGAGCGATGTGGTACAAAAGGCGATGATAAAGGTCAAACCGGAGACTTACAAGCTGACCCCTCTATCCGAGGCTGAACAAAAGATTAGCAGCCATATCGTGCAAAACGGCAATGCCGTTTTACTGGGAGACCTGATCAACAAGTTCAAAGCGGCGCCTTACGGTTGGAAAGATGTTACGATTATCTACATTGTCACGGAGCTGTGGAAGCGGAGGTTGTTTGACTTCTCATACAATAATCAACCCCGCTACCCACTTGAAGATTTTCTTGGCAAAGCCTTTACCAGACCGGAACAACAAAGACTGAGCATTACCGCGATGGAAGATATACCACAAGAAAGCATCAACAAGGGAGTTGCGGCCTGGAATGAAATCTTTAACAAGCATCTGCCGGTCACTACCGATGGCAATGCTCTATATGACGAATTGATAGCAAAGCTGACTCAGGAAAGAGATCGCTGGAATAATGAAATTACACGTATCAGGAGCTATCCTTTCGCTGAACCGGTTGAACTGTTTGTCCAAAAACTGGAAAAATTAAAAGAGATACGCGACCCTGAAAGGCTTTTCGAAAAACTGCACGCCGGTAAAGCAGAGCTTAAAGAGCTCTCCGACCAATGCAAGGCAATAGAAGATTTCGTGAAAACGCACATGGATACCCATGTCAAAATAGTCGACTTCATCAGCACGGAAAAAGACAATCTGCAAAACCTTCCACAAGAGGAGCAGGAAAAAGTAAAAATGCTGCGTGAATATATCGATAAAACTAACCCTTACACCAACTTCAGAATAATAAAAAAGGTATATGAGGAGCTCAGGTCACTTATAAACGCGGAGATAAAAACATTCAGGGAGAAAACCGAAAACAGGTATACTGAACTCTTTGATATATTGAAGAATATCGCTGCTGAAAACAAAGTGGAATACAACGTTTTTGCCGACCCGGAATATACCATCAACCGCAAAACAAAACACCACTCCATCAGTCAATTTAAACTTGAACTGGAATCTGCCGACCGTTTCTTTGAGGAACAAAGAGAAAAAATATTGCAAGAAGCCAATCGCAAGCAGCAGGAAGAACAAAAAATAAAAGGTGGCGAAGAGGGCAAGCCTTATGAAGAGAAAAAGCCGGTCAATTATAAAATTCAGAAACCGAATAAAGTCCTGGCATCACGGGAAGATGTAAACGAGTACATCGATGGTATAAAGCGAGAACTTTTGGAGATTATAGATAACAATAAAACCATTATTATCAAGTAAGAACAGCAATCATATATGAACACGGCACAAATAAAGCGTTTCGCACAGCAAGCCCGCAATATACTGAAAAAGGGGGTATATACCCGTCTGCTGATGCATGGGTACAACCCGAAAACCAGGCAGGTAGAGACAGAGATTCAGGAAATTTCGGGCGGTGTCGTTATAGACGGTAAACTTATCAGGGATCCGCTTTACGCCAAGCAGTGGAACTCCCTGAAAAAAGCCATTAGAACACACGGAGCCGATGCCGTGGCAGAAGAGGCCGCTTACACCTGGTTCAATAGGCTGATGGCCATTCGCATTCTGGCTAAAAACGGTTATATCGCGCCACAGTTGGAGTACATGAGCGATACGTTCCAAACCACCATGATAGTGAGCAACGCGCGCCGGGGATTTCACGAAAAGATGGATAGTGCCTCTCAAGAGTATTTAGAGGAACTCCTGCAAGACGACAGTCGTGAAACCGAACTTTTCACCCTGCTGATATGTCGCTACTGCCGTGAAAGCGAGTTGCTCAACCGCCTTTTCGGGCGTATCAACGACTATACCGAGTTGCTGTTGCCCATGGATATCCTTGCCGAAAACGGGTTTATCCATCTGCTGAACAGTTCCGATGCCATTTCCGATGAAGATTACCAGCAGGTGGAGCTAATTGGCTGGCTCTACCAGTTCTATATCTCCGAGAAAAAAGATGAAGTGTTTGCCTCCTTCAAGAAAAACAAAAAAGCCGAAGCCGAAGATATTCCTGCCGCCACGCAGATATTCACGCCCAACTGGATAGTGAAATACATGGTAGAAAACACCGTGGGGCAGCTCTGGTTAGACCTTCATCCTCGGGATGCCTTGCGCGACGAGATGCACTACCTGGTTGAAAATTCCGATGCGCGCTCAGCTCCCATCATCGCCGAAGTGGCCGACATTCATCTGCTTGATCCAGCAGCAGGATCCGGGCATATTCTGGTAGAAGGATTTGACCTGCTCTACCGCATGTACCGCACCGAAGGTTACACCGCGCGAGAAGCGGTGGAAAGTATTCTACGCCAAAACCTATTTGGTCTGGATATAGACCTACGTGCCGTGCAGCTTGCCCGTTTTGCCTTATTGTTGAAAGCCGCGAATTACTACCCCGAAATACTGAAAACCGACATTCTACCCCATATCTATGCCATGCCCGAAGCCGATGAGTTTACGCCCGATGAAATAAGCCAATTTCTCGGCTCCGAAGGCCAGGCATACCACGCTGAACTTACCGAAGCGCTTGAACTGATGCAGCAGGCAAAAAACCTCGGTTCTGTTATGAAGCTAAGCCTAACATCTGAAGCCCGCGAGTTTATTCAAAAACGCGTAGCAGAACCACCTGCAAGCAGGAATCTGTTCAACGTACAGCTATGGAACAGGCTAACATCCTTTATAGACGTACTCCTTGTTCTTACACGTAAATACAATGCCGTGGCAGCTAACCCGCCCTATATGGGAAGTAAGAATATGAACGGGGGATTAAAAAAATATATAACATCCAACTACCCCGATACTAAATCCGACCTGTTCGCCGTGTTTATGGAAGTATGTTTGGATTTGT
>DUPB01000090.1 GCA_012838585.1 Bacteroidales bacterium | reverse complement strand
CCTCGGGAGATGGAAATATTATCTGGGGATTTCCGCTAATCGACAATGGCAACACCGTCAACAGCCTGGAAGTGTCCAGGATGGTGTCGCCCAAGTTCATGATGGCTTCCCAATTGGGAGCTACATCTACGATGGGCTACGATGATGCTGTTGATAATTGCAATAGCTACTGGGAAGAAACCATCAAAAATGGAGTGACTGTTCGCTATGACGATTGGCGCTTACCTACCGAGGCGGAAATAAAATATATCGATGACCTGCAACATGACAGCAATAATCCACAAGGTGTAGTTATGCGTGGAAACTATTATTGGGATGCATACAGTTTTAATGGTGCCTATGAAATGAAAGATCCTATTACTCATAGTGGTTCATCAACAAGTGCCCACGTCCGCTGTATCCGCGATATAAAAAATTGATACCAAAAGGGCGGTAATAAGGGGGAATGAACGATAAAAACAACACGATATATGAAAAAAATACTTTACAGTTTATTCGGCTTACTGTTCGCCTTGACGGGTTGCATGCAAGACAACCTGTTACAGCTAGAGCCTGTCGCGCCTGAAAACGGTGAGGTAACGGTAAAGTTCACGGCTTCCATACCGGAATTTAAGACCGTGCAAACTCGCGGCAATGGCGGAGTAAACGACCTGTGGCTATTGGTGTTCGACCAAAACCTGAACTTCCTTGTAAGGGAGAAGGCTATATTAGAAAATCAAACAGATACCGGTGGAGAGTTTACGGTAACACTGCCGGCTTCCGGTTACAAACGCTACATTCACTTTGTCAGCAATTACGACTGGACGGGGTTTAACGACCTCGATATGCTGGGATACAACGTGAACGCGATAATGAGTTTAATAATCACTCAAAATCCCGGGTTTTGGGCGACGGTGGAATTGCCAAACGGTATCAACACCACCTGTTTTACCGGGCCCGGTGCGCCGACGATAGAATTACTGCGCAACCAGGCAAAAATTAGCGTGACCGAGACCGCTGATAATTTTGAACTCCTGGGCTTCACCATTCACAAAGCGCCGGAAAAGGGAACAATAGCCCCGTTTAATCCTACCACCGCCACTTTTGAGGTAGGTGCCATTACCGAGCCGGTAGGCGTGACCCTGCTTAACGCCCAGGCGGGAGAAGTTAATATGAACGAAAAGTTTTTGTTTGAACGCAAAAACAAAAATGCCGAGGAGATTACTACCGTAATAGTGCAAGGTAATTACAACGGTAACACCTATTTCTATAAAATTGACCTGATCAATGACCAAAAAGTACGCTACGATATTGAACGTAACTACCATTACAATGTAGATATCACGAATGTTAGCAAAGAGGGGTACACCAACTTTTCCGACGCTTTGGCGGGTGCCTCGCACAACAACACGGCACTTGACCCCATCATTGAGAAATACCCGATGCTGTCTGACGGAACCCGAAAGCTGCAGGTGGAGAGAACGCTGGTTGTTATTACCGAACCCAACAAGACATTCAACGTGTGGTACAAGTTTTTCCCCGATATCGTGAATAACCCGACAACGGTGAACAACGACGGCGTTTTGGTAACCATTATGAGCAACGAAGGCGCATTGAGTAGTGCCCCCGCTGATTTCAGTTTTGACAATGCTACCGGTATCATCACTGCCAAAAGCGCTGCAACCGTGCCGACCGTTCCCGTGCAAGCGCAAATCAAGGTGGAAAAAGGCGAATTGGTACGTATTATCCGGGTGGTGCTTCGCCCGCCCTTCTCCTTTAACCCGGTAACCATTAACAACTTGAATCCCGCCGCGTTATTAGCCCAACAGGGGTTTAACTCCACCCTGCGATTTTTCATTCCCGACGATTTCCCGGACGAGTTGTTCCCGTTACCGGTAAATATTTACACCCAGGGGTTGTACGCAGCCGAAGCCGGTTTACAGCTGTTTGTGGATCCGGGAGGCATAATCCGATACGTTTACACGGCAACTGCTACAGGACTGCAGGATGTTGAGTTTAAAACAAACCAATCCTATTTAGCGGAAACCGTAAAATTGGAAGCCGACTATTTTTCTGATGCAACGGTGAACTATACCCGACCGGTTGGTAATATCTCTTACGGGAGCAATACGCCGGTTCCCGCGGATGCCACCGTAACGGCTTCGGTGGGCTCACTAAATATGGTAGCACTCGGGAAATATACCTATAATTCAGGAGGAGCCGCTAGCAGTACGCCGGTAACCGTGACCTTTGACGAGTGGATATCCAATGGATATTCTAAAAGATACGCCATAGCTACTACCGTGGGAGATTTGGAGAATTACGTGACGCTGAACCTGCCAATGACATACCACCTTTTCAATGGAACATTGAGATATGGTTCGGGTTGGAGTGGTACACCCATTCCAGCATCAGCAACCGTAACACTTAATCCTGTGATTCCCAATAGCATATTCGCTCATCCAACTGATGGATACTACACGTATGATGTGCCCGCATCGGCCAATATGAACACTTCGGTTACCTTTACCTACGTGAGATCCGGCTTTTTTGGTAGCACTACTTATACTTTAACCCGCACATTGAACAATTTAGTAACGAATTATAACTTGAGGCTACAATAAAAACAACCCTGTAAATAGTTTACCGTAAACAAAAAATCCGTAAGGCGTGGCTTATCCTACCTTACGGATTTTTTTGTTTTGTACCCGGACTTAGCTATTGACTGTTTGCAGTATAAACAAGCATCTGCCGGCAGACTGACAAGTCCCTTCGTCTAACAATTAGCAATCCACTGTTTTAGCAGAACCTCTCACTTTGCTGCCACCAAAATCACAACAAACATCAACCTCTCTCGAACCTACAGGGTCGATTTAACCCAGTCGAGCATGGAGCGCTCCTTGGCCGTGGCTTCCCGCTCAATCCGGTCGCACTTCTCGGTTAGCGTGGCGACGAACGCCCTGTCCTTTAAGCCCGATATATTGATACGGACGCTCAGCACCGTCCCCATGATCGCCGAGCGGCAAGCCATGATGCTCACCATGCCATCGGTCACGGCGTTCCGGTTGCCCTTCTGCACCACTTCGATAATGGTATCCATCATGCCCAGGGCCTTCTCCGCTATCCCCATGGGAACGAGTGAGGCTTGCTTCATCGCGTTCTCAATGGCCTCTGAACGGGCCACTATCTCCTCGCCACTCTCCTTGGGCATCTTGTACGCATCCATCACCCGGCTGTACACCTCCGCGTCGCGGTCAATATTCTCCAGGAAGAAGTCGATGTTCCCCTCCATCTCCCGGATAATCTCCCGCATCCGCCCTTCCACCGACGCGTGCCCTTTTTTCCCAATGGTGAGGTTGGCTACCATGGATATCAACGCCGAGGCAATAGCCCCGCTAAATGCCGAAGCGCACCCCCCACCGGGTACCGGGTTCCCGGAGGCGGTCTTTTCAAGGTACTCCCTAATGGTCAAGTCCTGTAGTTTCATACGAAAATTTAATTTTTTTTGTTTCGGTGTACGGAACCTTTGATGTTTAAAATAATCATTCACTAAAGTTAGACTATTTCTCGCCACGGCATAGTCCAAATGGATTTGTCCTCTGCTCATTTGGCTTGACGAAATAGTTCCCAAGGGTGTTTAATGATTGTTTTAATCATGTCGGCTTCATATAATTAAAGCTTTTATTTTTATTTTTATTCCAAACGATTCACACTATTTCCACTGACATCATACCGTGGAGCGAGCTTCGCTTACCGATCCTCAAACGGGCTCCCTTTTCAATCGGTGGCCACTACCTTTTGACGATACAAAAATAGCAATAATTTTACGTATTTCCTTACCGTGCTGAATCGTAACTGCTTCTTTATAACCATTTTTAAAAAACTGCATCTTTTTCATTAATTATCCATCGATTTACAATTTTGTTCCTTATATTTGCAAATGAATTACAAATAACAAGACTAAAATGATTATAAATTTTTCAGTTAAAAATTTCGGGTCTATCAAGGACGAACAAACCTTGTCGTTCGAAGCGACAAATAAAACTCACCTTGAAGAGGCCTATATAGTTAAGCAAGGGAGAAGGCGTTTGCTAAAGATAGCTTTGTTGTACGGAGCTAACGCTTCGGGCAAAACAACCGTGCTGAAAGCATTGGACTTCCTGAGAGTTCTTGTTTTACAACCCCTAAACAAGAAAAGCGATGTTCTCGACTTTGAACCATTCCTGTTTGTAGACGATCCACTAAAAGAAAATTCTAAGATTTCCATAGAGTTTATTCAAAACGGGAAAAGATACAGTTATAAGGTGGTTTTTTCGAAAGAGGCTGTTATTCACGAGGAATTGACTTTTTGGAATTCATACAAAGCAAATATCTATAAAAGATATACTGACACATCAAAGCAATTAAGCGAAATAGAATTTGGAAGTACCATAAGCGTTGACAGCCT
>DUPB01000089.1 GCA_012838585.1 Bacteroidales bacterium | reverse complement strand
TGTACGAAAAAGAGATGCGCGGCATCATCAACCTCAAAGAGCAACAGGTAAAAAGCTTAGAGACAAAGGTAAAGGAGATGGAAATACAGGTGAAAGAGGCCGGCATCAAGGTCGACAACTCCGAGAAAACGGTAAAAGATATCGCGCTGAAAGCCATCGAGAACGCGGGCAAACCGCACGTCATTGAACGGGAGCGTGTACCCAACAAAGTTGAATAGGTTCGTATTTAAAAGGCAGTGATAAAGCACCCCCTCTTGATTACCGCAGTAGCAAGAGTGTTGCTCTTAGGAACAAACTAAACCAGTACGGCAAAGGGTGTTTAATAGTATAAACAAGAAGCTTTTCGGGAAACGTGTAATTTTTTCTACAACCAAACAATAAACAAAATATGATTTAAAATCATTTCTTAATCCCAATGGACGTGATGACAAATTCAAAAAAACACTCCAACATTCAACTCAAGGTCAAAGACTTCTACGCGGTTGAAAAAGCAAAAATCGATATAGACGCGGTTACGCTGTTATCCGGAATAAACGGGTCAGGGAAAAGTACGCTTTCGCGTCTTCTGTTTCACGTAATACACAACGTAAACAATTACGACGAATTAACCAACAAACAACTTATTATTTCCTTATCATCAATAGCTCGTTATTTATACGATTTATACAGATCGATTACCATACGCAAAAATGCGTACGAAGAACTACCTCAAATGAAAATAATAGCCAGTATCGCGGGCTATTTCCCCTACGTACATATAGATGATATAGTACCAAGTGAGGATGATTTTCACGTTTTGTTGCATGAGTGTGTGAAATTTTACAAAGATAACCACAACAAACCAAGTGAATCAGATATCAATCAATTATCAAAACTATTGGGAAAAGAGGTAAATGCCGACGATTCATTTATTTCAAATCTAGAAAGCTTGAAGGATTATATATCTTCCATTTTCGAAGAAAACTCTTCAATATACAAACAACGTTCGGCAGAGCTAATAATCAATGAATTGACTGAAATATTCGACAGCGAAGAGATGCCCGGAAAATTTTCACTCAAAGAGTGGGACGATAAAATAATCTCATACGATAACGAGGAAGAAGGTAATCGAAACAATGTAAAAGTACTGAGAACAATTAAAAACGTTGCATATATCGATACACCATACCTGTTGAATATGCAATATCAAGGAAACCGAAGAAGATTCTACACGCCTCAACATCATTGGGATCTACTCCTAAATCTGTTGTACGACAGCACGGTACAAGACGAAACGAGCATTTTTACAGAACAGATAAGCAATGTGATAGGCGGTCATATAGAATTACGCAAAAAACCGAACATCTATTTCGGGAAGGAACAAATGTTGTTCATTCCTAATGGCGAAAGTGGTAGTGTTCAGATGAAAGGAGTCGCCACGGGAATAAAATCGTTCCTTATTATACAGCGACTACTTCAAATCGGGCTCCTCAATGATAGCACTTTACTGATTATAGATGAGCCCGAAGCGCATCTTCATCCTCAATGGACGGTAGAATATGCAAAGTTGATAGTGGATATAAACAAAGCATTGGGTGTTAAATTTCTCATAGCATCGCACAGTACCGATTTTATAGAAACATTGAGCGCGTATGGCGATAAAAACGACATGTTGGATTCTACAAACCCGTTAATACGATTCTATTTAGCTAAAGAGACATCAGCTAACAGATTCCATTTCAATGATTGTCATGGTGATATTGAACCTATTTTCAACGTATTCAACAAATCATACGATAAAATAAACCAGTTTATATAATCCATATCATGTCAGCAATAAAGTATAGCAAGTATTGCGAGAAAATAACAAGCAACATTCCTTACTACAACGAGCATTGTGTAAACATCAAAAATAAATTTGTAAATGAGGGTTGTAATCAGCTTATCTCCTACCCGAACGAAAAAGTGTATGACTTTGATGCTTACATAAAAAGCAAATATTCCGAACATGGTACACCTCCGCAGAGCATGGAAAATCAAGAGATACTTCCCAAAAACAAGGAATCAAAAATTTCGATGTGAAGTGATGAGTAGCAAAGAGTTTATCACTAATTTTTTTTGATGAACAATGACTAAATTCACTATCAACAGTAATAATTAAATGGAAACAATATTAATAACGGGAGGTGCCGGCTTTATAGGCTCAAACCTTACCGAGTATTTTTTAGAGAAAGGCTACCGGGTGAGGGTACTGGATAACTTTGCGACGGGGTATATAAGCAACCTATTGCCGTTTTTCACCGACTATCCCGACACATTTGAACTACAGGTGGGCGATATTCGCGACATCAGCAACTGCCGAAAAGCGGTTGATGGTGCTACCTACGTGTTGCATCAGGCTGCGCTGGGCTCAGTACCCCGCTCCATTAAAGACCCCGTCACCACCAACGAGGTGAATATAGACGGCTTTTTAAATATGCTTGTGGCCACCCGCGATGCCCAGGTAAAACGGTTCATTTATGCCGCTAGCTCCTCCACTTACGGCGACAGCGAAGAACTACCCAAAGTGGAAGAAAAAATTGGCAAACCCCTTTCGCCCTACGCTGTAACCAAGTATGTGAACGAGCTATACGCCGACGTGTTCGCTAAAACGTACGGGATGGAGTGTATCGGACTGCGCTACTTCAACGTGTTTGGTCGCCGTCAAGACCCTCATGGTGCTTACGCAGCCGTCATCCCCCTGTTCGTGAAAAAGCTGATGACACACGAGACTCCCACTATTAACGGCGACGGCAGCTACAGCCGCGATTTCACCTATATCGACAACGTGATCCAAATAAACGAGTTGGCAATGCTTACCGAGAATCCCGACGCAATCAACCAGGTGTATAACACCGCCTATGGCGAACGCACCACACTTAACCGGCTCTACGAAATCATCCGAGACAATCTCACCAAATTCGATCCCGAGATTGCCAATATAGAGGCAACGCATGGTCCAAATCGCGTGGGTGATATACCCCACTCACTCGCCTGCATAGATAAAGCGAAACGACTGCTCGGCTACGACCCGCGATACTCCCTGCAAGAGGGACTTGCCATTGCCTGCGAATGGTATTGGGATAACTTATAACAAAATAACAAAATAATAAAACAATGATACATATAGACAATATCAAAATAGGCGTAATCGGCTTAGGTTACGTTGGATTACCCCTGGCAAGGCTGTTCAGCACAAAGTTTGAAACTATCGGCTACGACATCAATCTGCAACGGGTAGATGCACTGATGGGGGGACACGACAGCACGCTCGAAGTGTCTGACGAGCTTCTTCAAGAAGCCTTAAACAAAGGATTTCGTTGCACAACCAACCTGGAAGATATCCGTGAATGTAACTTCTACGTAGTAACCGTGCCCACTCCTATTGATGAGAATAAGGTACCCGATCTTCGACCACTTATCAGCGCGAGCAAATCCATAGGCAAAATTATTTCTAAAGGAGATATCGTGGTGTACGAATCCACCGTATATCCCGGAGTCACGGAAGAGGAGTGTGTTCCGATTATTGAGAGTGTTTCGGGTCTCACGTTCAATCAAGATTTCTTCGCCGGGTACAGTCCCGAGCGAATAAATCCCGGAGATAAAGAACACACGGTAGAAAAAATAGTAAAGGTTACGTCGGGTTCTACTCCTGAAGTGGCAAAGCTAATCGATACAGTATACTCCTCCGTGATTACCGCCGGCACCCACCTAGCTTCTTCCATAAAAGTGGCGGAAGCAGCCAAGGTGATCGAGAACGCCCAACGCGATATTAACATTGCTTTTGTGAATGAATTAGCAAAGATTTTTAATAAAATGGGCATAGATACGCAGGAAGTGCTAACTGCTGCCGGAACCAAGTGGAATTTCCTTCCCTTTAAACCCGGACTGGTGGGCGGGCACTGTATAGGTATAGACCCTTATTACTTGGCACAAGCAGCGCAGCGTTATGGTTATCATCCCGAGATTATTCTATCGGGTAGAAGAATTAATGACAGCATGGGAAAGTACGTTGCCAATCAAGTAATCAAATTGATGCTAAAGAAAGGTATTCAGGTTTTAGGCTCACATATCCTGGTGCTGGGTTTCACCTTTAAAGAGAACTGCCCCGATGTTCGCAATACACGTGTAATTGATATTGTCAACACACTTAAAGAATACAACGCTGAAGTAACAGTTCACGACCCCTGGATAAACCCTGAAGTTGCGAAACATGAGTACGGGGTGGAAGTACTTACTACATTACCAAAGGAAAAATTTGATGCGGTTATTTTAGCCGTAGCCCATAATGAGTTTAAATCATTAGATTTATCTCAGATTACTAATGGGGATAAAGTCATATTTGATGTAAAAGGTGTGTTGGAAAATAGTTCCGTTGACGGGAAACTGTAACAATAAACTAAGTAAAAATGTTTTTTGACAAATAATTAACTACAAGGCATTT
>DUPB01000088.1 GCA_012838585.1 Bacteroidales bacterium | reverse complement strand
GGAGCCACCACGTCGTTCCCTGAACCACGCAGCTCCAGCATATAGGCGATCTTTTCAGGGGTGTTCACTCCCGTTTTATCGTAGACGTACCCATCGGGGCCTGAGATGGCCACCACCTTGGCTCCCAGCTCGGTAGCCTTGGTCACAGCGCCCCATGCCACGTTCCCGAAACCAGAGACGGCCACCGTTTTGCCTTTCAGCTCGATTCCACGGACGGAACACATCTTCTGTACGAAATAGAGCGCCCCAAAACCGGTCGCCTCGGGACGAAGCCGCGACCCACCGAACGAGAGCCCCTTACCGGTAAAGGAACCGGTATGTTCACGGGCCAACTTCTTGTACATGCCGTACATGTAGCCTACCTCACGGGCACCCACGCCGATATCACCGGCCGGTACGTCGGTATCGGGTCCCAAGTCACGCCACAACTCCGTCACGAAAGCCTGGCAAAAACGCATGATCTCCGCGTCTGAGCGGCCCTTGGGTGAGAAATCGGATCCTCCCTTGCCACCCCCCATAGGCAGAGTGGTCAACGCGTTTTTAAACGTCTGCTCGAAGCCCAGGAACTTTAGGGTAGAAAGCGTCACCGATGGGTGGAAGCGAATGCCTCCCTTGTAGGGTCCAATGGCCCCGTTAAACTGAATACGGTACCCGATATTAACGTGTACCTGTCCGTTATCGTCCATCCATGGGACGCGAAACGTGAATATGCGGTCCGGCTCCACGATGCGCTCCACGATGGCAGCCTGCTTAAACTCGGGGTGTTGATTGTACACCTCTTCAATCGAAGTCAATACCTCTCTCACGGCTTGATGAAACTCAGCCTCGCCCGGGTGCCGTTCCTCAAGGCGTGCCATAATGTCATTTACTTTCATACGTATTTTATCTAAATAACTTACACTCGCTTTACCAGTCGATTTGAAAGTGAGCAATAAATCTGACCTACAAAGATAAAACTATTTCAACAAAATGTAGTTATTCCTCCCGCTTTTTGTCTCGAATTACCTGTGTCTCGTGAATCTACCTGCTATTTAAACTTACGTAGCTACTTAAAACTTACAACTTGTAAGCTTCTCTTCTGTACCACGAGGGGTTGAGTTTAACAAACATTTTCTACAATTTTGCACTTGTTATTTGACCCTGTCCATGCGAAATTTCTCTCTTTCCCTTTTAAATATTACTTTCGCGTTAGACTTCTCATGCCTGTCTCCACGTGAAGGCGGGCGATAGCGAAACGGTTACATGGCAAAAAACAAACTGGCCAAGTTTGCAGATATGGCCACCTACAGCAACGTGTTTCAATACGACTTTGAAACGCTGAAGAGGGAGGGATTCCCTCTGCGGGGAAGGTGGCACACGCACTTTAAGAACGACCACCCCATCACCCTGGAATTGGGGTGCGGTAAGGGGGAGTATACCGTGGGACTGGCCCGTGCCTACCCCGGGAAAAACTTCATCGGTATCGATATTAAGGGGGCGCGGATGTGGAAAGGGGCTACCCAGGCACTGGAAGAAAACCTGACCAACGCGGCCTTCCTAAGAACCCGCGTGGAGCTCTTGAACTGTTTCTTCACCGAGAATGAGGTGTCGGAAATATGGATCACGTTTCCCGATCCCCAGATGAAGAAAGTCAACAAACGGCTCACCTCCACCCGGTTCATGAAGGAGTATAGCCATGTATTGAAAACGGGCGGAATCATCCACCTGAAGAGCGACAGCAACTTTCTCTATCAATATACCCTGGCCATGATACAAGAAAACGGACTTGAGTTGTTGGCCGAAACCAATGATCTGTACAACTCGGACCTATTAGACGACGCACTCTCCATCCGGACCTTCTACGAACAACAGTGGCTGGAACGGGGTATCAACATCAAGTATATCCGACTTCTCTGCCCCAAAGAGCGAAAGGTGGAGTGGCGAGAGCCGGAGGTAGAGATTGACAGAGACGATTACCGAAGCTTTGGACGCAACGCAAGGGTGTAACGCGAAAGGGTAGTTCGAGGAAACATGGCAAACGTTTGAAGCAAAACGCGACTTGAGGGCGGAGAATGCTAAGTACAGCGTGAAGTCGTGATGTAAAGGTGCAACACGAAGGGGCAAATCAACGGTAAATCAAGGAAAAGAGACACCCCGATTAAACGAATCAAGGTTTTTCTAATCAAAGAGACGACATATGGCAATATATCCTCAACTTATTCTCGACGCGCTGAAACATGTGCGCTACCCGGGAACCGGCCAAGACATCGTGTCGGCCGGGATGGTTGCCGACGACATCAGGATAGAGGGGATGAAGGTGAGCTTCTCGCTCATCACCGAGAAAGCAAACGACCCCTTTATCCGGTCGCTGGTGAAGATGGCCGAACAGGCTGTGCTGACCTACGCCGATAAAGATATCGATATCATTGGGAACATCGCCGTGAAATCGAAGCAGCCTCCGCGGCCGGACTTGCCGGAGCTGCTGCCCGGGGTAAAGAACATCATTGCCGTGGCCTCTGGAAAGGGGGGAGTAGGCAAAAGCACGGTATGTACCAACCTCGCGGTGGCACTGGCTAAAAAGGGGTACAAGGTGGGACTCCTGGACGCCGACATCTTTGGCCCCTCCGTACCGAAGATGCTGGGCGTGGAAAATGAGAGACCCTACCTCGAACAGGTGGATGGGCGCGACCTTATCGTGCCGGTAGAGAAGCACGGGATAAAAATGCTCTCCATCGGCTTCTTCGTGAACAAGAACGATGCCGTGGTCTGGCGGGGGGCGATGGCCAGCAACGCCTTGAAACAGCTGATCGGGGATGCCGACTGGGGGGAGCTCGATTACTTCCTGATCGACTTTCCACCCGGCACGAGCGACATCCACCTCACGCTGGTGCAGACCATCCCCATCACAGGGGCAGTAATCGTGAGTACCCCGCAAGAGGTGGCGCTGGCTGATGCCCGCAAGGGCATCAGCATGTTCACGGGCGATAAGGTGAACGTCCCCATCCTGGGGTTAATCGAGAACATGGCATGGTTCACTCCTGCCGAACTGCCTGAAAACCGGTACTACATCTTCGGGAAGGATGGCTGCAAACGGTTAGCCGAGGAATTGGGACAAACGCTGCTGGGACAGATTCCCATCGTCCAAAGCATCCGGGAAGGGGGCGATGACGGTCGCCCCGTGGCCATCTCCGGTGAGCAGGTCACCGGTCAAGCTTTCGCCGAGTTAGCCGATCGGTTGGTGGAAGCCGTGGAGAAACGGAACCGGGAACTTCCGAAGACACGTATCGTACAGATGATGAAACGATAATGGGTAAAAACGAAAGAAACATTTAGACGCACTATATATTAAGCTTGCAAGTATGAAGAGAATCATTGTATTAATACTCCTCGCCCTCGTGACAAAGGTCTCCATGGCCCAACGTACAACCTACCACGAACAACCGGGTAAGTTGTTTAACCAGGGCAAGGAGCTGTTCCTGGAGGGGAACTACACGGCCGCGCAGGAGCTGCTGGCGCAATTCTCCAGCGTGAGCAACGACGACCTGTTGAAGGAAGAGGCGGCCTATATGTCCACCGTCTCCTCGTTTTACACCGGGAACGAGCGTAGCGGGGAGCTCCTGCAAGGGTACCTCGAAAGGTACCCCGAAACCATCCATCGCCACCAGCTCCAATTCCTGATAGGCTCGTACTACTACGACAAGAAGGAGTGGGATGAGGCGTTGCACTGGTTTAAGGAGGCCGACCTGGACTACCTCACGCTGACCGACCAAGAGGCCTACAGCTTCCGTTCCGGGTACGCCCAGCTGAAATCCGGGAACCGGGAGGAAGCTACCCGTCTATTTGGCTTGTTGTCACAGAATAGTGAGACCTACCGAGACGCGGCCGACTTCTACCTGGGGTATATCGACTACGCGAACGGCAACTACACCATGGCAATACAACGCTTTGAACGGTTGCGAAACCACCCGGAATACCAGGAGGAGATAGCTTTCTACACGGCACAGGCTAACTTCTTCGATGGTAAGATTGACGATGCCATCCGCCTCTCGGAAGCCTTCGTGCAGCGCTTCCCCGTAAGCGAACACCAAACCGAGATGTACCGGGTACTGGGGAATAGCTACTACCGACTTGGACAACCCTCCCGCGCGATTCCCTATTACGAGCGGTACATGGCGTCTGGCCAGCGCCCCCTGAGAGGTGATGCCTACTTCCTGGGGCTCTCCTACTTTGAATCGGGACGGTACAGCGACGCGGTGAACATGTTTCAACAGGCCGTAGGCGAAAGCGACGAGTTGTCGCAAAACGCGCAACTGCAACTGGGGCAGTGCTACTTGAGGCTGAACCAGAAGCAACCCGCGCAGATGGCGTTCGAAGCCGCATCAAGGGACAATTTCGACCCTCAGGTGAGGGAGACGGCCATGTTCAACTACGCGCTGCTTGCCCACGAGACCAACTTCTCGGTCTTCAGCGAATCGATCGCCCTCTTTGAAACCTTCCTAAGGGAGTTCCCCAACTCGCCATACACCGACCAAGTGAACGACATCCTGGCCGAGACGTTTCTCACCACCAAGGACTACCCGGCTGCCTTGAGTGCCATCGAACGCATTCAGAACCCAGGACGACGGATATTGGAGGCCAAACAGATGGTACTATTCCAACTGGGCGCACAGGAGTTCATCAACGGGAACATGGGCCCGGCGATACAGTACTTCAACGAGAGCATCGGCCTGGGCAATTACGACGCGGATACCCGCGATAACGCTTATTACTGGCGGGGCGAGAGCTACTACCGGATGGGGAACTACGTGAACGCCACGAACGATTTCCGTGAATTCACCCGGAACGCGACATCCAACAACGAGAACTACCTCCTGGGATGGTACAACCTGGGGTACTCCCTCTTCAAGCAACAGCAGTACCAACAGGCCATCAACGCGTTCCAGCAATACACCGGCAAGGAGGGTAACCGATCAAGAACCGAATACGCTGACGCGCTCAACCGAATCGGGGATTGCCACTACTTTAACCGGAGCTTCGGCGAAGCGGAACGTTACTACGCGCAGGCTGCCGACGCCAACCCCTCCGCGGCCGACTACGCGGCCTACCAACGGGCCTTCGTCCTTGGGTTACAACGCAACTACCAGGGGAAGATCAACGCGCTGGATAACTTTATGCAGCGCTACCCCAACTCACCCTACTTCGATGATGCCCTGTACGAGAAAAGCCGCGCCCTCACGATGCTTCACCGCGAGCAAGAGGCCATCTCGGTCCTGCAACGGCTGGTGAATGACTTTCCACAAAGCCCGCTGGCCAGTCAGGGAGGGGTGCAGCTGGGTCAGCTCTACTACAACCTGGGCAACTACCAGCAAAGTATCGCTGCTTACAAAAACGTGATTGCCCACTTCCCCGGTTCCGACGACGCGAAAAACGCGCTGGTCTCGCTTGAAACGGTGTACCGAGATATGAACGACATCAACACCTACGTGCAGTACGCCAACTCGCTCCCGGGTGGCACACGCATCACTGCCTCCAAGCAGGACTCGCTAAACTACCTCGCGGCCGAAAGCGTTTACATGCGGGGGAGCCGCGGCGAGGCCAAGACGGCTATGACCCGCTACCTGCAATCGTACCCCAACGGGGCGTACAGCAGCGACGCCAACTACTACCTGGGTCTTATCGCGGACGAACAGGGTGACCGACAGCAGGCCATAGTCCATTTTCGGCGGGTAGTGGAATCCGGCAACGCGAAGTTCCTCGATAACGCGCTAATATACACGTCGGAAACAGAATACAAGAACGGCAACTACCGACAGGCACTGGCCGATTACTCACGACTGGCCAGCTCAGCCCGTAACGCGACGAACCAGCAAATAGGGCAGATGGGGATGGTCCGCACCCACGCGCAACTGGGCAGCCACCACGAAGCGATACGGGCGGCGAACAGCCTGCTGACCAACACGAACCTCGCACCGGAAACGGTCATCCAGGCCCGTTTCCTGAGGGGGAAAGCGTACCAGGCAGTCAACGAGGTGGACAACGCGATGGCCGACTTCCGCTTCGTGGCTAACGACACCCGTAACGTCCACGGTGCCGAAGCGCAATTCATCCTCGCGGACACCTACTACCGGTGGAAGTCGTACGACCGCGCCGAAGCACAGGTGAAAGAGTTCATGGAGAAAGGCACCCCCCACCAGTACTGGATGGCACGGGCACTCATCGTGCTATCGGACACCTACATGGCCAAGGGCGACGAGTTCCAAGCGAAACAGTACCTCGAAAGCCTCCGCAACAACTACCGGGGGGGCGAAGAAGATATCCATCAAATGATTAACGAGCGACTCAATTGATGCCGAACGGGGAACCCTTTTGATAGGAAATCCTTTTCCCGCGAATAGTAAAGCATTTAAAAAACGACAACAGATGATGAGAAGAGTATATATCACCGTAACGGCCTTGGCACTTGCCATGGGGATAGGTGCACAAACGCAAGATACACTGCTGCGCCGCCAACTGGAACTGGAGCGCAACTTCAACCCCACCCTGCTCGATGCCAACAAGATTACCTCGCTACCCGCATTGCGGGAACCCACGGTTCAAAAAGCCAACACCAACTACTCCACCTGGGCGGGAAGGGTTACGCCCCCCCTGGAGATCGCGTTGCCCAAACCTGGCGAGATTATGACGGCCATCCCGTACAACACGAAGAAAGGTCACCTCGCGTTTTACGCGGGCAACTACGCCAACCTCGACGGGCTCTTTGGATACCGGCTGCTTGAGAGCCAGGAGCACCAACTCGGATTCACCTTCCTGCACAACTCGACCAACGGGGACGTGAACTTCGTGCAGAGCCCGGTCCCGGAAGGGAACAATGCCTACGCGATGGACAACACGGGGCGACTGAAGTACCACCATGCGGCCAATGAATTTGCCCTCGACATGCAGTTCTCCTACCTCGACTCCCGATTTAACTACTACGGGAACAGCTTTGAGACCAACCGCCATTTCAACAACGAGAAGCAACGGCTAGGGGTGATGAATGCCCGCATCGGCTTGGAGACGGATTCGCCCGAGAAGCTGAACCTGAACGGGTTTATCGACTTCAAGAACTTCACGACCAAGTTTGGGGAAACACTCACCGTGCCGGGAATCAAAGGGAATCAAATAGATGCCCAGGTCGGCTTCTCCAAGCCGTTCAAAGAGGGCGATCACAAGGCGGGGATAGATGGGTCGCTTTTCTCCACCCTCTATAAAGGCGACCTGCGCAACTACTCGCACCTGAACGCGGCTCCCTACCTGCAACTAGGCGGGCTTAACTGGAACGCTCGACTGGGAGTGGACGTGCTGTTTAAAAAGAGTGGCAACCTCCAAGTCAGGGTGGTTCCCAACGCGGGTATCCAGTGGGGAGTGACCGACCGCACATCGCTCTACGCACGCGTACATGGGGGATATAACCCCAACACTTACCTCTGCATGCTGGAGGAGTCTCGCCATGTGGCCCCGTTTGGGAGTGTGAATCCCTCTTTTACCCTCCTGAACCTGGAAGGTGGTGCAAAAATTGGCGAGGTGAACGGTTTCCGCTTCGACATCCTGGGAGGGTTCAGCAAGACCGATGACGCGCACTTCCTGTTGCTCAACGGCGGTCAGGCACCCGGTGACGCGTCCAACCCGTTCATCGAGGTACTGCGTCCCGTGTACGCTGCCCTCTCCCACTCTTTCATCGGTGGGGGGATGAGCACGAACGTGTACGCACCCCTGTACCTTTCGCTGCGGGTGAAAAAGAACTTCTATAACGTGGCAGGTCTTACCATTAACGGAGTAGACATCAGCGACCCCAAAGCGTACCATAAACCGGGAATTGAACTGGATGTTCAAGGCACCTGGCAAGCGACAAACAGTTTAAAGTTCACGGCAGGATACCGCTTTGAGGGCGACCGCTGGTCCTACTTCGACGGAAAGGAGATCGAGATGGGTGCCATCAACGACCTCAACGTGGGTGCGGTGTACGCGATCAGCGATGCTTTTTCGCTCAACGTGAAGGCCAACAACCTGCTGTTCCAGCATTACGACATCTGGTACGGTTACCCCGCGCAGGGATTCAACGCGTCAGGTGGCTTCACGTTTAGTTTTTAACGCAAATAGTTTACTTCTGTCGAGCTTGAAAGCGAAAAAAATAGAACCCGGAAGCGCTTGCAAAACCATTTGATTTTGTGTACTTTCGCGCTGTTTAATTCCATCGGGCGACGTCTCGAAAAGGAAATCAAAAAAGTGTAACGCAAAGCTGAGCATAGCGAAAGAAAGTCACCACGCGATATCGCGGGTGTAAGGGAACATCAAAGAGTATGAGCAAAAGACGCAATACAGCTAAGAATGCAGCCAAGGTAACCGATAAGTGGAACAAGCGGGGTGTCGTGAAGGCCATGTGGAAGTTGTTTGGGCTTGCCGTGGCCGTGATTATTCTCTTTTTCGTCCTTATCTCGACGGGTGCCGTTGGCTATCTCCCGGATATTGAAGAGCTGGAGAACCCAATTGACAAGTACGCGTCGCAAGTAATCACGTCCGACAACCAGCTGCTTTTCACCTACTCGCTGAGCGATGAGAACCGCATCTTCGTGGATTACATGGACCTGTCGCCTCACCTGATCAACGCCCTGGTCTCCACCGAGGACATCCGCTACTACCTGCACTCCGGCATCGATGTGATCGGCCTAGGCAGAGCCATGTTTAAAACCATCATTCTCAACCAAAAAGGAGGAGGAGGGGGCAGCACGATCACCCAGCAGCTGGCCAAGCTCCTATATTCACCCAGGGCCAACAACAAAATACAACGGGCGTTTCAAAAGCCCATCGAATGGGTTATCGCTGCCAAACTGGAGCGTTACTACAGCAAAGATGAGATTATCAACCTTTACCTGAACAAGTACGACTTCAATTACAACGCGATAGGTATCGAGTCGGCCGCGCGTACCTACTTCAATAAGACGCCTGACGAACTACAGGTGGAAGAGGCCGCCACGCTGGTGGGCATGTTGAAAAACTCTTCCCTCTACAACCCGGTGCGACGTCCGGAGGTAACCCTCGAGCGGCGCAACGTGGTGCTATCGCAAATGCGAAAGGCCAGACACCTCACCCGGACGGAAGCCGATTCGCTCCAACAACTACCACTCGGCATCGATTTCAACCGATCGAGCCACGTCGACATTTCGGCGCCTTACTACCGCCAGCACCTGGCAAAAATCATGATGGCCAAAAAACCCGAGAGAAAGAACTACGCCACGTGGCAGCGACAACAGTTCACGGAAGATTCGCTGGCATGGCTCGAAGATCCCCTCTACGGGTGGTGCAACAAGAACAAAAAGCAAGACGGCTCCTATTACAACATCTACACCGACGGATTAAAGATCTACTCTACCATCGACTCTCGCATGCAACGGCATGCCGAAGACGCGGTTAGGGAGCATTTGGGCGACTACCTTCAAGACCATTTCTTCAAGGAGAAAAAGGGCAGGAGCTACGCCCCCTACTCCTACGAGTTCAGAGATAAAGTGGAGCAACTGATGACAACGGCCATGCGGCAAACCGATCGGTACCGCATTCTGAAAAACGGGGGGATGAGCGAGGCGGATATACTAAAGCATTTCAAAGAGAAGCCGGTAGAGATGAAGGTCTTTTCATGGGAACATCGCGAGGTCGACACGCTAATGACGCCGTGGGACTCCATCCGCTACCACAACCACTTCCTCCGATCGGGCTTCATGGCCATGGAGCCACAAACCGGGCACGTGAAAGCCTACGTGGGCGGACCCGACTTCAAGTACTTCAAGTACGATATGGTCTCCACCGGCAAGCGGCAGATAGGCTCCACCATCAAACCGTACCTCTACACGCTGGCTATGGAGGAGGGCATAACGCCTTGCGATGGCATGATACACGAACAGGTGACACTCATGACCGAAACCGGCGAGACCTGGGAGCCGAGGAACACCCGCAAGGCGACCGGCGAGTTCGTGACCGTCAAGTGGGGATTACAAAACTCCGATAACTGGGTCACGGCTTACCTGATGCAACAACTCTCCCCTTACACGTTCGCCCGCATGCTGGAATCGTTTGGGTTGAAAACCCCGGCCGACCCGGTGGTATCGTTGGCATTGGGACCAAACGATGCCTCGGTCTACGAGATGGTGGGTGCCTACTCCTCGTTCGTGAATAAAGGGATCCGTGTAGAACCGCTACTGGTCACCCGCATCGAAGACTCAACGGGTAAGGAGGTCGCCACGTTCGTACCCAATACAAGGGAGGTATTCAGCGAGAACAGCTCCTACAAGATGCTCGACATGCTGACCGCCGTGGTAGATGGCGGCTCGGGAGGTCGGTTACGCTGGAGGTACAACCTCAAGGGGCCGATAGGTGCGAAAACCGGGACGACCAACAACAACTCTGACGGCTGGTTCATGTCGTTTACGCCCGACCTGGTGGCCGGTTGCTGGGTCGGCGGGGACGATCCCACGATTCACTTCGACGGGATGGCATATGGACAGGGAGCGAGTATGGCACTCCCCGTCCATGGACTGTTTTATCAAAAGATTTACGCCGATCCCGAGTTGAACTACCGCGATGAAGGTTCGTTTGACATCCCTGCCGGATTCGATCCCTGCCAAGGCTCGCAACGCTACTCGCCCGATTTTTACCAGGAGGGGCAACCCATCATCGAGGAAGGAATCGACGACCTATTCAACTGATTTACCTGATCAACCATCGCTTTTACCGGCATCCCCCTGTTGATTATCCTCCTTGGTGCCAGCAGATAAAGAGAACTGTATGGGTATCGTGAAATGGACGTTGACCGCTTCACCTTTTTGGGTTCCCGGTTTCCAGGCGGGCATTGATTCAATCACCCGTATCGCTTCCGCGTCGAGCGAGGGATCCACCCCACGAAGCACCTCCACGTTGGAGGTAGAACCATCCTTCTTCACGACAAAGCGGCATATCACACGACCCTGGACACCCTTCTCCTGGGCTTCTACCGGGTATCGGATGTTTTCCGACAGGAATTGCATCAACCCGTTTACACCGCCCGGAAATTCGGGTGCAACATCAACCGTTTCATATACACGCTCACCCGAATCAAAGACGATAACCGACTTTTGTGAAACTCCTGATTCATCAGAGCGCTTCTCACCATCGCTTTTGCCAGCATCCACGGGTTGGCTTTCCTTCTTGGTGTCAGCGGGCAACTTGAACACTATAGGTAAAGTGTAGTAGACGTTGACCGCTTCACCCTTTTGAGCTCCCGGTTTCCAGGCGGGCATCGCTTCAACCACCCTCACTGCCTCTCTATCAAGGGAGGGGTCTACACCACGCATCACCTCCACGTTGGATATCTTGCCTGTCTTGCTAACCACGAAGCGGACGATAACCCTTCCTTGAATCCCGTGATCTATCGCGATTACCGGGTATCGGATGTTCTCCGACAGGAATTTCATTAATGCTTCTACGCCTCCTGGAAATTCAGGAGCATTTTCAACCGCTTGAAAGATAGGCTCACCCGGCTCTTGGTTTATGCTCGACTCTTGAGTAACAGTCGTCACCTCCCCATTCATCGGCAACAGTGCCCCGACCTCTATTTTTTCAGATCCAATTTCCGACAAGTGGTCTGTTTCATCCTGCCCCGCGTAGAGGCTGTTGGCCACCACGAAGAGGAAGAGCAGCGGCAAAGCGAGCAGGTATTTTGCCGCGCGCAACGCGGGCGACTTGGTTTTGTTCATCATCATAATACGTTGTTTAAGTTGTGATACATTGAAGTTATTTGCTATCGGAACGGCCGGTTCATGATAGGTCAATCGTAACAGGTGGTACTGGTATTCCCGGCTATCCACTCCCTCGTGAAGCACGTGGCTATCCGCCAGGTACTCCAGGTTCATGATCACCTCGCGCTTGAGAAGCCAGGTGAACGGGTTCCACCAGAAAAAGAGGCAGAGCAGCTCCGTGATGACCACGTCGATGGAGTGCCACTGCTTAACGTGCGTATTCTCGTGAAGCAGGATCTGTTGCAGCTCCTGCTCGGAATAGGCATCGGTATCAATGAAGATCCAATTAAAAAACGAGAAGGGCGTCACCTCCTTGGCGGGACGGTAAACCACGTTGCCCATTAGCAGCCGCCTTTCGCTCCTTTTCCAAACGCGGTAGACGGAAAAGAGCTGCACGAGGAAGCGCAGGATAAAGGTGGCGGTAACAATCCAGTAGAGCGTAACAAAAACGGTTATCCAAAGGATGGAGCTTGAGACAACGACTTCTTCATCGCCCATCACCTCCCAGCCTACGGTACCAATCAACACCTCGCTTCTCACCTCTTCTCCCCGTGAAAAGGAGAAAGGCAGCACCTCCGCGAGGGCTGGTAGCGCAAAAAAGGGATAGAGCAGCGAGAAGAGGATAACCGAAAGCAAAAAGAGACGGCGCAACCGGAAGAAGGTATCCCGTTTAAAGGCCACCGCGTACAGCAGGTAAAACAGCGCCAGTGCAATGTTCACCTGTAGCAGGTATATAAAGAAAGCTTGCATGGCTATTCCAATATTGCGGTAAAGCGGCGACTCACGCCTGGCTTTTCTCGATCAAACGAATAATCTCTTCAAGCTCCTCGGCGGTGATCTTCTGCTCTTTGGCGAAGAAAGAGACCAGCTCCTTATAGGAGTTGTCGAAGTAGCTCTCGACCACGCTGGATAAAAAATGGCGCTTGTAGGCAGATTCCGAGATCTTGGGCTTATATACCTTCACGTTCCCGAACCGCCTCATGGTGAGGTACCCTTTGTTTTCCAGGTTCAGGAAAATCGAAGCCACCGTCGTGTAGGGCGGTTGAGGTGCCTCCATCCGCTCCCACACATCCTTGATCGCGCAGTCGCCTATTTGCCAGACGAGCAACATTACATTCTCTTCTTGGGGGGTTAATCGTTCCATATTCCTCGTTTTACCGGTTTGTAATTCATCTTTTCACACGTCCCGTTTACCGCACGGGCTCCTCATGTCATTCATTGACAAACATTATAGACATCATATGATCGCACAAATGTACGATATTTTCGTAATAAACAAATAATATCGTAATTTTATTATGGTTAAATAATTATAAAAGGGAAAAAAGCTTAATTCATGAGACTTCACAACCGCTTCATTTGCTCTTTTGCCGATTTGTCATTAATTTTAAGGGCTTGAT
>DUPB01000010.1 GCA_012838585.1 Bacteroidales bacterium | reverse complement strand
GGAGGCGCTTCAGAAAGCCCTCGCGGAGGGAGTAGAAATCGCTTCCGGCCAAACAACCATTTCCGGGGAGAAAACTGTCGCGGGGACGGAAGTAATCGCCGAGGCGATTGCCCCATCGGACAAGGAGGCAAGGCCGAGAGCAGAAGCCGCTTTCTCTTTTACCACGCACGAGCTGGTGGAGCCGTGGAATGACGCCGTGACGAAGCATATCAAGCATCAAGGGTTCAGCTACGCGCCCGGCAGCCGGGTGAAGATCCTCTTCGTCCCCTCCTACCTGAACGGTGACGACGGCATCTTCAACCTCCCCTATTACGACCTGCTGATTGGCTTCGACCTGTCGCTCTTCCCCTCCTACTACGAGCCGTGGGGCTACACCCCTCACGAGAGCGTCGCCTTCTCCATCCCCACCATCACCACCTCCCTTTCGGGTTTTGGCGTTTGGGCGAGGCAGCAAGGCCAGGGGAAATCCCCGTTTCACAACGGGGTAGAGGTCATTCACCGGGACGATGAAAACTACGCGAAAGCGGTGGAGGCAATCGCGTTGGTTATCCGCGACTTCTCGTTAAAAAGCGCGACGCGTGTGGCCACGATCAAGCGCAAGGCCGCCAAGCTCTCTGACCAGGCGGACTGGGCCCACTTCATCGCTCATTATCAAGAGGCTTACCGCAAAGCATTGCATAACTCGTTCCTCCGATTATCGCGCCCATATACGGGAAATGTGCGATAAATTCACTATCTTTGTCACGCGAAATCAGTTAGGTTATCAATGAGGAGGGCATTCACGCCGCGACCCAAACCACACAACGGAAACGTAGCGGGGATAGCCAGGACTGCGAAGACAATAAAGACACCCAGGTCAAACAAAATCACTGAAGTGGAAGCAACGAAGTGATCGAGAGCGACAAAGGGTCAAAGAAACAACGAAATCAAACGAAAATATATATAACAGATAAAAAACCGAAGATTCATGATTATTAAATCAAGTTATTCGAACAATCCCATTTGGAGAGACATTCACGTGCACGCGGTACTCCCGCCCGAGCTGGAGCCGCTACAGGAGATCAGCCACAACTTATGGTGGGTATGGAACGAAGAGGCAAGGGCCATCTTCGAGAAAATTGATCTGGAAGAGTGGGAGAAAAGTGAAAAAAACCCGGTCGTGATGATGCAGAACCTGCAATCAGACGTCACCGAGAAAGCGATACAGAACAAAGAGTTGATGCAACGCCTTAACCGTGTTTACGACACGTTCAAGCGCTACATGAACCAGCCCTACGATGCCCATCGTCCCAGCGTGGCCTACTTCAGCATGGAGTACGGTCTGTCGCACGTGCTCAAGATCTACTCTGGCGGTCTCGGCGTGTTAGCCGGCGACTACCTTAAGGAGGCGAGCGACAGCCGGGTGGACATGACAGCCGTGGGGTTCCTCTACCGCTACGGCTACTTCACCCAAAGCCTGTCGGTAGATGGGCAGCAGATCGCCAGTTACGAGGCGCAGAACTTCGGTAGCCTACCCATCACCCAGGTGATGAACCCCGACGGTTCACCGATGATCCTGGAGGTGCCGTTCCACGACCGCATCGTTTACTCCAACGTTTGGAAGGTAGGCGTTGGCCGGGTGGACCTCTACCTGATGGACACCGATCTGGAGCATAACAGCGAGTTCGACCGTTCCATCACCCACCAATTGTACGGGGGCGACTGGGAGAACCGCATGAAGCAGGAGTACCTCCTGGGGATAGGTGGCATGCTCCTCCTGAAGAAGCTGGGCATCAAGAAAGAGGTGTACCACATGAACGAGGGGCACGCCGCGTTTATCAGCGTGCAGCGTCTGCGCGATTACGTGAAGGAGGAGGGGTTATCGTTTAACGAGGCCTTGGAAGTGGTACGCGCCTCCTCGTTATACACGGTACATACACCGGTACCCGCGGGACACGACTACTTCGACGAGCACCTCATTCAAAAGTACCTGGCTCCCATCGTCGAGAGGATCGGGATTCCCTGGTCCCGCTTCATGGACATGGGGCGCGCCAACCCCGGCAGCGACGAGAAGTTCTCCATGAGCGTCTTCGCGCTCAACACGGCACAGGAGGCCAACGGCGTGAGCGAGTTGCACGGCACCGTGTCTCAACAGATGTTTCAGCCGGTATGGAAGGGATACTTCCCGGAGGAGTCACACGTGAGCTACGTGACCAATGGGGTTCACCTTCCCAGCTGGGCCACCTCGCAGGTAAAGGCCCTATACCGGAAGCACTTCGGTGACGAGTTCTTCCAGGACCAGTCGAACATGAAGCGTTGGCAAAAGATTTACGACGTGAGCGACCAGGAGATATGGGAGCTGCGCTGCCATTTGAAGAAGATGCTCATCGACTACATCCACGAGGAGTTCAAGGAGGGATGGCTCAAGAACCAGGCCGACCCTTCCCGCATCATGACCATGCTGGAGGAGGTGAGTCCCAACGCGTTGCTTATCGGCTTCTCTCGCCGGTTCGCTACCTACAAGCGTGCGCACCTCCTCTTCACCGACTTAGACAGGCTCTCCCGCATCGTGAACAACCCCAAGTACCCGGTTCGCTTTATCTTCGCCGGTAAGGCGCACCCTGCCGATGGTGGCGGTCAAGGGCTTATCAAGCAGATCGTGGAGATTTCGCGTCGTCCCGAGTTCCTGGGGAAAATCATCTTCCTTGAGAACTACGACATGCGGCTGGCCAAGCGGCTGATATCCGGCGTGGACGTCTGGCTCAACACCCCCACCCGTGCCCAGGAGGCATCGGGCACCTCCGGCGAGAAGGCGCAGATGAACGGCGTGCTCAACTTCTCGGTATTAGATGGCTGGTGGTACGAGGGGTACGTTGAAGGCGCGGGTTGGGCGCTTACCGACAAACGGACCTACGACAACCAAAGCTATCAGGACGAGCTGGACGCCACCACCATCTACTCGATGTTAGAGAACGAGATCATCCCGCTCTATTACGCCCACAACAGCAACGGCTACTCGCACGAGTGGGTGCAGTACATCAAGAAATCGATGGCCGAGATCGCCCCTCGCTTCAACACCAAGCGGATGATGGACGACTACTTCGACCGCTTCTACAACAAGCTGGCGGAGCGCTCCAAGCGCGTTCAGGCCAACAACTACGCGAAGGCCAGGGAGATCGTCAAGTGGAAGGAGGCAACCGCCTCTCAGTGGGACACCCTGGAGGTGGTGAAGGTAGAGTTCAACCCCAACGTGAGGATGAAGGTCAACAACGGGCCCGAGGAGGTGTATGGTAGGGTGGTAATCGACAAGAAGAACCTCCCCTGCGATATTGGCGTGGAGGTCGTCGTTATCGATCACGACAACCTGCACAAGGGTCCCCGGTTCATCGAGGCATTCGAGTTCAACCTGGTCAAGACGGAAGGTTCCCGCCTCTACTTCGAGACCGCTCAGAGTCTGAACGACCCGGGTACGCGCCAGTACGGGCTACGGGTATTCCCGAAGCACCCTGGTCTGCCGCACCGCCACGACTTCGCCTACATGAAGTGGATTTAGTATCCCCGCGGTTTCACCGCGTATAAGATTTACATGCATCACGTGCCGATAAAAACAGTTTTATCGGCACGTTTTTTTGCTGGAGCTAATCCTTTAAACACCCTATCGGCACCACCCAAACGCCATCTTTCCGTCGATAGGCGTACTGCCCCACCCCCGTGAGAACCATCAGGAAGGAGGGAGGATTCATTCTCGTGGCATCGATTTTATCGGCCAGTTTTTTGAGGGTTTCTGCACCATCCTCAATCAAGCTATCACCTCCCAATTTTATTTCAATCAACCCGAACTTACCGTTACGCAAGTGCAGCACCGCGTCGCACTCCAGGCCGTTTTTATCGCGGTAATGGTAAACCTGCCCATCGAGCGAATCGGCGTAAACGCGCAAGTCACGTACGGCCATGACCTCGAAAAAAAGACCGAAAGTGTTCATATCCCTTATCAGGTCTTCAGGGCCAAGCCCCAATGCGGCGGTTGCTATCGACGGATCAACGAAGTACCGGGTATCGGAAGTACGTATGGCCGTTCTGCTTCTAAGGTTTGGGTTCCATGCCGGCATATCCTCGATAACGAATATTTTCTTCAACGCGTTTATATACGAGGCGATTGTATCTTGGCTCATGCTTTCTGGCTCGTTACTCATCAAATCCTCGTGTATTGTTTTAATAGAAACTTGCTGACCCTGGTGGCGGGCATACGAACGCAATAACCGCCGGGCAAACGCTGCATCGCGACTCACGTTATCAACCCTAGATATATCGCTCCTCACTACTGCATCAACGTAGTTGGTAGCCTGTCGCAAAGCAGCCTGACGATTTAAAACAAGCGAGCCCGGCCACCCACCGCGACACGTGAGGTAAGCCAACTCGTTCAACGAGATATCCTTAGAAAGGGCGGGGATCGTATCTCCTTGAAACAGGTCGTTAAGGCTGATGTTTCCATTGGAGTCGCCCGATTCCCACAAGCTCATGGTTCTCATCGTAACCCATGCAAACCTACCTGTCCCGGAGTGGGTTATCTCCGACATATCAGGTGGCACGCTAGACCCGGTGAAGATGAACTGTCCCGGTACTCGTCTGCGACTTATCTCGAACCTTGCCGCGTCCCACAACTTTGGAGCCAACTTCCACTCGTCAATCAGCCTAGGTGTTTCACCCTTGAACAAAATTTCGGGATCCGTTTCCGCCAACAGCAGGTTGGCTCCGCGTGTTTTCGGGTCATCCATGTACAGGGCGCTTTTGGCCTGTTGTTGCGCCGTGGTTGTTTTCCCGCACCATTTAGGTCCTTGAATCAACACGCCTCCCGATGCCTCAAGTTGTTGGTGTAATAATTTATCCGCGATTCTTGGAATATAAGGTGTTTTCATGTTCTCCTTTTCGTTTATTATGGCTCAATTTTACCAACGCGAAGGTAACAACTTTTTGGCTGTTTAGCAAGACTTTATAAAAATATTCACCAACTTGGCCGGATTCCATTCAGCAACTTGGCCGGATTCCATTCACCAACTTGGCCGGGTTCCATTCACCAACTTGGCCGGTTTTCATTCAGCAATTTGTACCAGCTCGAAAAAGTGGACTTGTACCAGCATCTTTTCAGCTGATATGCAACCAATTGTTTGTGGCCAAGCTTATAATCTCTTCATACCATTCGGTTTCTGAGATTCCGGAGGTGGCCAGTTCTCTGCTTTTCTGAAAAAAGTTGCGCACGTGCATGGGATTGGGCGTAAAATATGCCTTATATGAATCCTCCAACATTTTTCTAAATACTTCAAGGGGTAAAGGAACTATTTCCGAAGTGCCCGCATAAATTTCCAGGTTAAGATGATACAAAGTGTAGAAATGGGCAACACAGGCCTCATGAATTTTGGGAGCCACAAACAGACAGTAGCATGGTTTGTTCGCGGTTTTTTTCAAATTTCCTAAATGTCGTGTTACAGGTTCTCCCTCCATTTCATACTGTCTTTGCCCCGATTGCATGGTTACCTCCACGCAAACCATGTAGTCGCCGTAATCACATACTATGTCCGCGAGATTACCGGTAGCATTTGAAAGGGGTAAGCCGAAATCGTCAAAATTAAGGTTAGCCTTAATCTCACCGCCATCGAGCATGGTCATGGCGCGCCACGTGTTCCATTCCATCATCAACGGCAAGTCGTACAACTCTTTATTCACTATCTGGTCGTAGGTGTTTTGGATATCGTTATATTCTCGGTAATCCTTAATAGACACGATCTGCCTGTCAATACGCTCTCGTTTCCGTTCCTCTATAAGATCGTTCAAGAGTTCTTTCATCTCTTTCGCGGGCATTTTGTCGTCTACCTGAACTTCTGGGAACTCTCGCGATAGTTTTTCGCTCAGTAAATTTTTATCGTCGGTGTATAATTGGGGGATCTTTGGATTCGAAAGGTATGAAACGTACGCCTCCTCATCGTCCACGTGGATTGGAACGGGCGAAACGTTTTCAAGAATGTAATCCACATCCTTAACATGTTCGGGTACAATAGAAAGGGACTTGCCTACGTGCGAAACAGAGACAAGACCCGTTGACCTCAGGTATCTAAAACATGCATCCGCGTAATCGCGCATATTACTTGACTGGGTTTTTAGAAACTTTTGAAGCGATGCATGGTCACTTTCTCGAGTTTTTATCTCCCCTGTTGCTATGCGCTCACGAAATATTTCCCCCAACTCCCTATTAATATATTCACTTTTGAATACGCGATAACTCCCTTTATTCTGCACTTTTGCCACCCGAAACGTTTCAATTTTATTAACGATAACATCAAAATCCCGATAATCAGTAAGCTGCATGCCGAATATCTGCAGCTCATCAAATCTCAATGTCCCCATCGTGCGAACCAGTCGCAACATCTCTAAATAGGGTTTCACGTTAAATATGGCCGCTTTTTTCGTGGGTTTGTGAAAAGGTGATGGAATTTGAAACTTCAGCATTTGGCGTAAAAACACCTCATCTTTTCTCTTGGAATTCAGGAGCTCTTTCCCCGCGGGGGTCAAGCTGATAACGGGCTTCAGGTTTACAAATCCCAACGCTTTCGGAGCTCGATTAATCCTGTCGCGAGCGCTAAACGCGGGGTCATTCGTGCCGGATCCTTCAAAAAACTATTCTTCACGCAACACCTGCATGAATTTCACCTGAGTATCTTTATTCCATACTTCTCCGTTGAAGTGCCTGATTAGCAATTCTATTTCCGGTATCATCTTTTCGGGTGTCCTCGGTGAAGTTGTCAAGAATAAAGTTTGACTACTGATATTTGCCATAACCCTCTTTATTTTCAAATAGTGTTACATGTTTCGTTTCTAATAACGAGTACCTCTGTTCCTGACAGATCGTTTCCTCATCTTTCCTATAGTTCGCGATAACGATATGCGTCGCCCTTGCCTTGAATCTATTCCTGATATTCACCGAGTATTTCTTCCCGTATTCATCGATGATGTCATTACCGTAGAGTTCTTCAATTAGCGGGGTTTTACCTATCACCATAAGTGCCTTGCAGGGCAGCTTGTAAAACTCGTCGGCTAAACGCCTGTGTTCCTCTTCGTTGAAACCATCCTTATATTCTTTGTTCCCATAATCGGTAAACGTGCAGTCGTATGGCGGGTCTAAAAAAACGAAATCGTTTTCCTCGCACATCTCGAAGATTTTGCCGTAGTCTTCGTTGTAAACTTTCGTTCGTTGCAATAATAGGCTGTGTGACGCGGTGACCCCGCTCGTGTTTAGATTTGGATAACGTCCGTAAGGCACGTTGAATTCACCTTTCGCGTTGTACCGAATCATGCCTGAATAAGAGGTTTTATTAATGTAGAAATAGAGGGCGGCATCAGAAAACCTCTTCTCCGTCAACCCGTTAAACTGATCGCGCACGCGATAATAATCCGCTTCGTTTTTATCATCCACTCGCCTGTCAGGGAATTGAGCCTTAAGCTTTTCAAATTCAACCCTATTTGCCCTATATCTCTCCTCTATGTAATCCAGCTCTTCCCTCAAAGAGGTAAAATCGTCTCTTACTCCCCTGTAAAAGTCAATGAGCTTCTCATTTATATCGTTTATGATAGCATCCCTGGGCTCAAGGTGAAAATAGAGGGCTCCTCCTCCCACGAAAGGTTCCACGTAACGACCCGAGAATCTCGGTATATGCCACGTGATGTTGGGTATCTCCCTCGATTTCCCGCCCCTGTATTTAATCATCGGTTCCACTGCACTCCCTTTCCCGTTAAGTTTAAGAACAAACTTACGCGAAAAAACGGTTTCATGCAAGCGCGTAGGCAGTAAACGCCACGTTCTTGTTACGAGAAGCCACCATCGGGGCAATTATCCCCCCTTCGCTATGTCCCATTAGCCCGATTTTCCTTCTGTTTACCTCTTTCCTGCCCATCAAGTAGTCGAGGGCAGCCTCCGCGTCGTACGAAAAGTCGAGCGTGGTGGCCTGGCTGAAATCGCCCGTGGAGTATGCCGTACCTCGATCGTCGTAACGAAGCACACCACTCCATTTCCCGGTAACATCCTGGGATAATGCAGCAAGCGAAGGAAGCAGGATTAGCGCAAGGATAAGCAGTCGTTTCATATGATTATTATTTCAGTGTTTAGAGCCTTTGATGCTTAAAACGGGAGAAGATAAATACATACCTTAGACAGCACCTCCGCTATCAGCAGGGCTACGATGAAAGCCACCACCAGCTTTTTTCCCTTCGCTCCGGTTGACACCTTGAACCCGTTGTACATCAAGGCAATGAGCCACACGATAACCGGAAGTGAAATTATTATGAAGATCAGGGACATGGGGTGACGTACGAAGTACATGAGCATGGGGTAACCAAAGGACGTCAGTGGGTCCTGGATCAGTAGATCCATGGAGGGAAAAGAGACGAACGGCGAGATGATCGCCAGAAGGAGGAACGGTGCCCGCGCAAGCGTCATCGTCCCCAGGATATCGATGAAGCGGACGCTCCTGGAGATGATGAGCGCGGCCACGTACATCGCGGCCACCACCGACAACAGGCTTATCCCCGTTACCACGAACGAGTGAGCGATTCCTACGTAGTGATGAAAATGGGCGTCGATGGCCCCGTCAAAGAGCAGGTTACCGTAACTGGCCAACAGGGCAGAAGCAACTACGATTACCATACCCACCCAGAACGCTTGCCACCCGGCAACACGTGTAAATGGGTTCCAGAGCAGATTCCAGTTGTTACTTTTTTTCTTCATGATCCTCCATTTTTTGAATGATTTCGTTCAACATATTCCGCACGGTGGGGTAACTTAGCTTCAGTTCCGCCGACATGCTTTTCAGGCTGCCGCTGTTTTTCACGAAGCGGGTGATAAAGCGCAGCTCCTCCTCCGAAAGGCGAAGCAGGGTCGGCAACTCGTAGAGGCCGGTCACCTCGGTACTGCAATTCCCGCACTTTAGGGCGGTAACCTTGAGCCGTGCCTGACAACTTGGGCAAGATGTGGGTAGCATATTATACGTTTTAGATTATTATATAAACACGACACAAAGGTAATAATGTTTTTCATATTATCAAATTATATTTGAATATTATTTATTTTTTATTCAATTTTATTGCACAAGGTCATCAATAGGTGAAAATTGAAACTTGGCGAGAGCGCAGAGGTGAGTAGCATAAGATTGATATAGTGACCCTGAGATTGGAGAATAACAGGAGGAAGAACTTTTAACCAGTACCCTTAACGAAAAAAAGGAGCACCTTGTCTTTAAGGTGCCCCCGGGGGTATGAGATAGGAATGGTCTATGAGATAGAAATCGTCAACGCGTACACGTTACCTTCGTCCGCCGGAGCTTCTGCCGGAGTTGCTTCGTTCGGAGGAGCCTGATCTTGTCGTCGCGTTGTTGTTGCTTCGGCTAGAGGAAGAGCTTGACCTTACGCTCGTGTTGTTACCACTGTTCGCGTTCCGGTTGCTGCTGTTGGTTGTAGTGCTTCGGGTTACGTTTCCACTGGTCGTGCCGCGGTTCGAGGAGGAACCGGACCTTACGGTAGTGTTGCCACTGCTCCGGTTGCCGGACGAGCTGCTACGGGTGTTATTTCCGGCATTGCTGCTCCTACTCGAGGAAGAGCTGGATCTCACGGTCGCGTTGTTTGTGCTTCGGTTGGTAGTGGAGCTTGACCTAACGCTCGTGTTGTTACCACTGTTGGTGCTCCGGTTGGTAGTGGAGCTGGATCTCACGGTGGTGTTACCGCTACTTCGGTTAGATGAGCTGGCTCTGCTGTTGTTTACCGCGCTGCGATTGCTGCTTCTCGTGCTGCCCCGTGTCACGTTGCCACTGGTCGCGCCGCGGTTGCTGCTGGACCGGGTGGTGCTCACCGCGCTTCGGTTACCGCTGGTCGTTCGGCTGGCGGTTGCTTCCGGTCGGTACACCCTTACCGCGTTATTGTCCACCACGGTGCTTCTGCCCGAGTTCGACCGGAGGTTGCTGCTCTCCACCCTGTGCACGGTAGCGTTCCTGCCGGTAGTTTGCCTGTACTCGGTGGGGGTTGGCCCGCTATAGTAGCGGTTGTTGTTGTAGACGTAGGTGTTGTTGATGATGGTGGTGTTGTTATAGATGGTGGTGCTGTGGCGCCTGTAGTACTTGTACATGCCGCGGTTATACATGTGGCGCGTGGGCAGGAAAGTCCAGTAGTGCCCGGGGAGATTCACGTGAACGTGGATATTCACCCTTGGCCCTAACGGTGCCCATCCGTAGTAGCCTCCGCCACTTCTCCAGGTCACCCATGCCGGTGCCCACTCGTAACCGGGTACCCAGGCCCAGCCGTGGTAGTTGTCCCAGTACCACCTCCCGTAGTGGAACGGTGCCCATCCCCAGGAGTAGTTGGAGACCCACATGTTGCCATGGTCGGTCATCACCCAGTAACCATTCGTGGCGTAGGGATGAAAGTCCCTGCCCACGCGAGGTATCCAGACCCGACCGTACGAGTGGCTGTTAATCCACCTTCCATACGGCCTCAACTCGTTATAAAAAACGTTGAAGCTGATGCCACCGCCGCGGTTGTAGTACCCGTCATCGTAGTACCCGTCGTTGTAGTACCCGTCGTTGTAGTACCCGTACTCATCGTACACTTGCCCGTAGGCGTAGTCACGCTGGGAACCGCAGGCGAACAATGTTAGCGCGATGATCGCTAAAACGAGGGGGTGTCTTAATGCTTTCATACCTGTAGTCTTTAAAGGGTGAAACTTCGGTTCTTTATCATTAAGACACCCCGCGAGAGGAATGGTTTAATCCCCTAATCCTCCTTTTCCTGCTCTTCGTACTCCTTGAGCAGCCTGTCCTGTATGTCGCTCGGTACCAGCTCGTAGTTCGAGAACTTCATGGTAAACGAACCCCTTCCGCCGGTGATGGAGCTCAACGAGGTGGAGTAGGTGCTCATCTCCTTCAATGGAACTTTCGCCTTCAGTTTCTCGAAACGTTTCTCGCTCTCCATCCCCATGATCATGGCGCGGCGTCCCTGCAGGTCGCTCATCACGTCACCCATGTACTCGCCCGGTATGGAGACCACCACGTCGTAGATCGGTTCCAGGATCTTGGGTCCCGCGTTCCTGAACGCCATGCTGAACGCGTTCCGTCCGGCGAGCATGAAGGATATCTCGTTAGAGTCCACCTGGTGCATCTTACCGTCGTAAACAATCACGCGCACGTCGCGGGCGTAGGAGCCGGTGAGCGGTCCCTGCTCCATCCGTTCCATGATCCCTTTCAGGATGGCCGGCAAGAAGCGGGCATCGATGGCTCCACCCACGATACTGTTCACGAAGACCAGTTTGCCGCCCCAGTCCAGTTCTATCTCCTGGGTATCGCGGTTCTGAATCTTGAACTCCTGTCCACTGAAGCGATACACTTCAGGCAGCTCCATCCCCTCGGTGTAAGGTTCCACGATCATGTGTACTTCACCGAACTGTCCGGCACCTCCCGACTGTTTCTTGTGTCTGTAGTCGGCGCGTGCCGCCTTTGTGATGGTCTCGCGGTACGGGATCTTGGGCTCCAAAAACTCGATCTCTATCTTGTCGTTGTTTTCCAGTCGCCACCTCAAGGTCTTCAGGTGGAACTCGCCCTGGCCCGACACGATGGTCTGCTTGAGCTCTTTCGATATCTCCACCAGCCAGGTCGGATCCTCTTCCCTCATGCGGGTAAGCGATTCGTTCAGCTTCTCGGAGTTCGATTCGCTTACCGGGCGGATAGCCCTGCGGTAGCGCGGCTCCGGGTATTTAATGAAGTCGAACAGATGTTCGGCACCCCTGGTGTTCAGCGTGTTGCCTGTCCGCACATCCTTCAGTTTCACCGCGGCACCGATGCTTCCCGCTTGCAGTTCCGTTGCCTTGGTCCGCATTTGGCCGGCCACGGTGAAGAGTTGCGCGAGGCGCTCCCTGGACCTGCGGTTCACGTTGGTGAAATCGTCTCCCTCTTTCACCGTTCCCGCCATCACCTTGAAGTAGGAGACCTCACCGATATGCGGTTCCACCGTTGTTTTAAAGAAGAAGAGGCTAGTCGGCTCGTTCGCGTCGGGTTTCACCTCTACCCCCTCCACGTTTTTCGGCGCGGGCATATCACTCGGTGAAGGAGCCACCATGCTTAAGAAGTTCATCAGGCGATGAACGGCCATGTTCTTCTCTGCCGAGGCGCAAAACAGCGGGAAGAGGCTGTGGTTAATCATCCCCTTATGGATTCCCACCTTCATCTCCTCTTCGGTCAGCTCACCTTGGTCGAAGTACTTCTCCATCAGTTCCACGTCGTTCTCCGCGGCTGCCTCCAGCAACGCCTCGTAGTACGCGTCGGCCTTTGCTTTCTCGCCATCCGGTATATCGAGCACTTCGGGAGCTGTGGCACCCGGTGCCCATTTGTAGAATTTTTGTTTGAGCACGTCCACGATCCCCACGAACGAGGTACCGCTGCCCACCGGGTATTGCACCGGCACCACCTTGTTGCCGTAGAACTCTTTCAGGCTATTGAGGGTGTTGTCGAAGTCGGCTTTTTCGTGATCCATCCGGTTAACCAGCAGCACCATGGGCTTTTGCAGGTCGTCCACGTAGCGGAACTGGTTCACGGTGCCCACCTCTACCCCGCTGGAGGCGTCGATAAGCATCAGCGCCATGTCGGTCACGTTGAGGGCGGTCACCACGTTCCCCACGAAGTCGTCCGATCCCGGGCAATCGATAAAGGTCATCATCTTGCCTTTCCACTCGTACGATAAGACGGTGGAGAATACCGAGTAGCCGTACTCCTTCTCCACGGGGAAGTAGTCGCACACGGTGTTTTTCCCTTCAACGGTACCGCGTCTATTTATAAGACCACTCTCGAGAAGCATCGCTTCCGCGAGGGTGGTCTTACCTGTTCCGGAATTGCCAAGAATAGCAATGTTCTTAATTTCTTCTGTTTTATACACTTTCATGATTAAAACGATATTTAAATGTGATTAATTTTCCATTTGCGCCGTTGAGCCTGGCTAACCCGTTGAAACCGTCCGGGAGATATCCACGCCCCGGCTTCATAAGTTAACCACTTCATTCTCTTTGATTTGTACTCCCAATTGGGTTGGTCTCCAACGCACCGCTTGGTAAAGAAAAAACTTTGCAGCGGTGGGAAACGCGTGCAAAGTTATCCTTTTTTAAAAAGCGATGCAATTTACAAAAAATGAGCGAGATAAAAAACGTTACGGCTATGTTATATAACATCTTTAATGGCCTCCGCGATGAGCGGAATCCCTTTTTGGATCGCCTCCGCGTCGGTATTGCAAAACGAGACCCGCATGTAGTCGTTCTTCACCCCATCCGGGTCGAAGGTTTTACCGGTGACGAAGACGGTTCCCTTCTCGATCGCCTTTTTCAGGATCGCGGTCGCGTCGGTTCCTTCCGGCAGTTGCAGCCAGGTGTAGAAGCCGCCCCTCGGTCGCACGAACGACACGCTTGTCGGCAAGTGTTTCTCCAACGCCTCGATCATCGCTTCGCCCCGTTCCCGGTACGCCTTTCTCATCTCGGCGGTGTAGCTGTAAATATAACCACCTCTGATGAACTTGTCCGCGATCACCTGCGACAGGCTGGGGGAGCACGCGTCGAGCGACTGCTTGATCAGTTCGCACCGCTTGTAGATCTCCTCTGGTACCAGCATCCACCCCAGCCGTAGCCCCGGCCCCAGTATCTTGGAGAAGGAGCCGGTGTAGCAGATGTTGATCCCTTCCGGGTCGACTGCTTTCATCAGCGTCATCTCCGGGAGGTCCTCCTCGTGGAAGTAGAGGTCGCTGTAGACGTCATCCTCGATGACCGGTATGTTTCTTCCCTTGAGCAACTCCATCATCTGCCGCTTCACCTCGCGGGAGTAGATGATGCCCGCCGGGTTGTGGAAGTTGGGCGTGTAGTAAAGGAATTTCGGGGTTGGCCGCGTGGATTCGAGTCGCTCTTCCAGCTTAGCCATGTCCATACCATCGCCCTTCAGGGGTACCGATACCAGCTCAGCCTGGCAGGCGCGGAAGGCGGAGAGTGCCCCGATAAAGCTGGGTGCCTCCACCAGCACCGTGTCCCCCGGGTCGGTGAATGCTTTGGCCATGATATGGATCGCCTGCAGCGAGCCGGTGGTGATCATCAGCCGGTTGCTTTTCACCGGTAGCCCCTTCTTCTCCAGGTAGTCAGCCAGCGACTCCATGAGCGAGGGCAGTCCCGCGGTGGGCCCGTACTGGAGCGCCACCTGCTTCTCCCTATCGGTCAGCGAATGGTAAATCTGGTCGATCGTCTCCAGCGGGAACAGGTCGTTCCCCGGCATGCCGCCGGCGAAGGAGATCATATCGGGAGCCGTTGCCAGGCTCATCAGGTCGCGTATCTCCGACGAGCGGAGCGAGGCGACGCTATGTGCGAAACGAATCATATTTTGTTGGCTGTTAGTAGTTGGCTATTGGCTGTTGGCTGTTGCTATTGGCGTTTACAGTTGGTAGATGTCGTTTTGTGACAGCAGCATTATTCCCCTCTCCTCCAATAGTTTCGTCACCTCCGTGATGTTCTCGGTTCGAATCACGCCCAGCGCGACGTCATCGTTGGAGAACGCGTACATGTAGTCGACGTTCACCTCTTTCTCCGCCAGTATTTTCAGTATCTTGTAGAGCGATCCCGGCTCGTCGGCCATGTTCACGCAGGCCACGTCGGTGAGGCCGATCGAGAAGCCCTCTCGTTCCAGCGTCTCTTTGGCCAGTTGAGGCCTTCCCACCACCATGCGCACGATCCCGTAGTCGGTCGTCTCCGCCACGTTCAGCGCGATGATATTGATGTCGTTCTCCGCGAGTATCCGCGTCAGCTCGGTAAGTCGTCCCGACCGGTCCTCCAGGAAAACAGATAGTTGTTGTATATGCATCTCGTCGTTTTTTAAAATTCCGTTGTTTTTCTTCACCTGGGAACAATGATAAAGCCTTGTTCCCGCTTACTTGTCCTAAAAACGTGCTTTTGCCCTACCTTCATTTAGTCCACGTTTGCTTCACTTTGTTCACCTTCGTTACAGCGCCAGCTTCATCTTAGGTCGATAATCCGTTGCGCCTTCCCTTCCGAGCGTTGGATGCTGTTGGGTTCCACCAGCTTGATGATGGCGGTGATTCCCAGCATGCTCTTGATGTTCGCCTCGATACGTTTCCGTATTCCCTCCAGCACGCGGATGCTATCCGACCAGTTCTTCTCGTCGATCTCCACCTTCACCTCCAGCGTATCGAGGTTATTCTCCCGGCGGATCACCAGCTGGTAGTGAGGTGAGGTCTCCGACATGGTCATCAGCACCGCTTCCACTTGCGACGGGAAGACGTTCACGCCGCGGATAATCAGCATGTCGTCCGTCCGGCCCAGGCATTTCTCCATCCGCGTCAACGTTCGCCCGCAATCGCACTTCTCCCGGCAGAGCCTCGTGAGGTCGCGCGTGCGGTACCTCAGCAGCGGCATTGCCTCCTTGGTCACCGTGGTAAACACCAGCTCGCCGATCTCCCCATCGGGGAGCACCTCAAGCGTTTCGGGGTCGACCACCTCCGGGATAAAATGATCCTCGAAGATGTGGTTCCCTTGTTGGCATTCGCACTCCATGGAGACCCCCGGTCCCATCACCTCGCTCAGCCCGTAGATATCGTAGGCCGTGATATGCAGCAGCCCCTCGATCTGCCGGCGCAGCTCGTTGCTCCACGGCTCTGCCCCGAAGACGCCCGTCCGCAGCTTCACCTTTTCCGGCGCGATCCCCTCCTTCAGGATGCTCTCCCCCAGGTGCGCCGCGTAGGAGGGGGTACAGGCCAGTGCCGTCGCGTTAAAGTCGGTCATGAACTGCAACTGCTTCCTCGTGTTGCCGCTCGATATGGGGATGACGGTCGCCCCCACCTTCTCCGCGCCGTAGTGTATCCCCAGCCCCCCCGTGAAGGGGCCGTAGCCGTACGACACCTGTATGGTGTCGTCTTCGTTGACCCCTGCCATCACCAGGCCCCGGGCCACCACCTCCGCCCAGGTCTCGATATCCCGCGGGGTGTACCCTACCACGGTCGGTTTCCCCGTCGTTCCGCTCGAAGCGTGTATCCGCACCACGTCGGTTTGCGGCACGGCGAACAGCCCGAACGGGTAGTTCTCCCGCAGGTCGTCCTTGGTGGTGAAGGGGAGCGCCTTCAGTTGATCCACGTCGCGGATGTCTCCCGGCTCTATCCCCATCTCTTTCAGTCTGTTCCTGTAGAACGGCACGTTGTTGTAGACCCGTTCTATCATCGCGGCGAGCTGCTTGCTTTGCAGCCGCCGCATCTCCTCCCTATCGGCACACTCCCTTTCGGGGTTCCATATCTTATTGGTTCGTTTCATCTTCTTTTGTTGCCCGCGCTCTTCCCAGCCTGAACGCGTTTAGATTCATCTCTACCACCTCTTCGCCTTTCCGCCCGAAGAACCGCGCGATCGCTGCTTCCAGCTGCTCCGCGCTAATGTCCAGGTAGGGCGATGCTGCTCCCAGCATCACCACGTTGCCTGCCCGTGCGTTTCCCGCTTCGCGTGCCAGCGGTTCCGCCTCCACGAGCAGGTGTTGGGCCGACTGCCGGATGGTTTCCAGCACCTTCTCTTTATCCGGGTAGTTTTCGATATTCTCGATCGCCTCGGTCGCCGCCACGATCACCCCGTCCGGTGCCAGGAAGGGGAGGTAGCGGAGCGCCTCCATCGGCTCGATGGAGAGGATCAAGTCCGCCTTGCCCTTCGGGATCAGGTCGGAGAAGATCTCCCGTGACGATAGGCGCAGGTGCGATTCCACCGCCCCGCCTCGCTGGCTCATGCCGTGGACCTCCGCCTGCTTCACGTGTAACCCCAGCTCCATCGCCGCGAGGTCGATAATCGCCGCGATGGTCAGGATCCCTTGTCCCCCAACGCCCGCTATAATGATATTCTTGTTCATCGTCCTGTTTACCGGTTGTTCTTTCTTGTTTTCCTTTTCAACTACTTCCGCGCGCACTTTCTTTATCGCCACGCTTTTCTTTTGCCCTTACCCTTTCTTCCGCTTTCTTTTCGCCGTCTGCACGCACTCCCGTTGCGCGATGATGACCGATACCCCGTTGTATTCCAGCTCCTCCCGTATCACCTTCACGTTCTCCTCGTGGTTGCGCTTCAGCGGCACCAGCGTGCGGATATGCTTCTCCTCCACACCGATTCCCTTGCAGATATCGTGGAAGCGCCCCGTTCCCGCCGAATCCTGTCCCCCCGTCATCGCCGTGGTCTCGTTATCCGAGATGATGACGGTAAGTGGGGAGCGGTCGTTCACCGCGTCTAATAGCCCCGTTATTCCCGAGTGGGTGAAGGTAGAGTCGCCAATCACGCACACCGCGGGGCGCATACCCGCGTCGGCCGCCCCTTTCGCCATGGTGATCGCCGCGCCCATGTCCACGCAGGTGTGGATCGCGTTGAAGGGCGGCAGGGCACCCAGCGTGTAGCAGCCGATGTCGCCAAACACCCGGTTGTTCGGGTAGTTCGCCATCACCTCGTTGAGCGCGTGGAACAGGTCCCGATGGCCGCATCCCTGGCAAAGCATGGGCGGTCGCCCCTTCACGATAGCCGGTACGGCATTCGGTTCTGCCGTCTCTATTCCCAGCGCTTTCGCCAGCAGGCCCGGGGAGAGTTCCCCCGTGCGGGGTAGCGTCCCGTCCAGTCGACCCCTTAAAGTTTCGTCGCCGCGGTACCCTTTCAGTAGCTCTTCGCAGACCGGGTATCCCTCCTCGGCGATCAGCAGGGTGTTGTGCTTCTCGATGAAGCGGTTCACCAGGTTCTTAGGGAGCGGGTAGCTGCTTATCTTGAGCACCTCTACCGGCAGGTGGTAGGCACGAATCACCTCCATCGCGTAGTTGTAGGCGATGCCAAACGCGATCACGCCTGTAATATTGTTTGTTTCCCCGTCGTCCCACTGTTTGACCCAGTTAAAGGGAGACGATTCGGAGAGGGCAACGAGCTCCTCCTGCTTATCCAGTAGTCGTTGATAGTTCCCCCGCGCGTTGGCCGGCAGCAGGATCCACTGCCCCTTCTCCGTGGAGGGGTTGAGCGGGTTCTGCCCCCTGGGTTCACCGCGTTGGACGGTGGAGCGGGAGTGCGAGAGCCGCG
>DUPB01000087.1 GCA_012838585.1 Bacteroidales bacterium | reverse complement strand
TACTGCTGGGCATTCACGCTGGCTAAGGCAAACGTTATGAATAAACCGATTAATCCGATTGCTTTTTTCATACGATTATATTATTTTTTTGTTAAAGTGTATGGAACCTGTCGGTTTCATATGATTATTTTATTTTTTTATTTCGGTGTATGGAACCTGTCGGTTGCATATGATTAAAACTTTTATTGTTCATTTTTTGGAACCACTGACTCGAATCACTCTGTCGATTACGTGTCTCCTTAAGTTCAGACAGCGGATGGCCAGTTTCGTTTACGTCTCAAAGGGTAAACTTTGTTAAACGATCGTTAGAACTCCTGCCCAATGATGAAGTGGAACTGGCTGCCACCTCGTTCTCGGTTGCCCCTCCCATAAACTGTATCGAACCCGTAAGCCCAGTCGATACCCATAAGTCCAATCATCGGTAGGAAGATACGGGCCCCCACGCCTGCCGACCGTTTCAGGTCGAACGGGTTAATGTCTCTGGTGTACCACCACGCGTTACCCGCCTCCAGGAACGCGACCGCGTAGATCGTAGAGTTAGGTTCGAGGATTAGGGGGTACCTCACCTCCAATCCCAGTCTGGTGTAGGCGCGTGCTTGCGTAGCGATCCCGTTGTTTTCGTACCCCCTTAGCGCCACGTTTTCCGTTGCGAAGGAGCTGGTGTAACCGGTCATCCCATCCCCCCCCACGTCGAACGTTTCGAACGGGGTTAGCTTGTACTTGTTGTAATGTCCCAGTATCCCGAATTCAAAACGGGTAGCCATCACGGGGGTGCGGGTGCGGGTAGCCGTGACTGGTGCAAGCGGGGTATAGGTACGTGCCTTGAACTTCCACTTGTGGTATTCGTTCCACTTGTATTTGGCCGGGTCAATATCCATCATGGCCTTGTAGTCTCTTCCGTCCCATAGCGAAAATGGGGGCGTGGCATCTACGCTCAACGTGAATTCAGATCCTCTTCTCGTGTAAATCGGGGCGTCCGTGGAGACCCGTGAAATGACGAGGCCTAAGGTGATGCTGTTGCTTGTCCCCGTGCTAAAGGGGAATTGGTTGTAGGTCCAGTTTTTCAGGCCGTAGCGCTGGTAGCCGATTGATGCCATAAGTTGGAAGTAGTCGTCCGGCCATTCGAGTCGTTTACCGTACCCTAGCGATAACCCGAAGATGTTGAATACCTGGTTCGGGTCGTACGCGTACTCGGCCATGTTCTGGTAGCCGTAGCCGCCATATCCATACCCGTAACCACCGTACCCATAACCGCCATACCCCCCGTAGCCGTACCCGGGGTATCCGTAACCATAGCCGTAACCGGGATAGCCGTACCCGTAACCATACATGTATGGATCGTAATAGCTGTTTTGCGAGTAGTACCTTGTGTTAAGCCCCGTGTACCGAGAGTAGTAGGCGCTTAGCGAGAAGTGGTTAGGGCGTTTGCCCCCAAACCAGGGTTCCACGAACTGGAACTGGTAGGATTGGTAGTACTGCCCGTTGGTCTGAGCGCTTATCACCAAGGTTTGCCCATCGCCTTGCGGGATGATACCCCGGTGCATCGATGGGTTAAACAGGTTCTTGAGCGAGAAGTTGTTCAGCTTGAGGCTCATTTTCCCAACCAGCCCAGTGACCCCCCAGCCGGCAGAAAATTCAATCTGGTCGTTCCCCTTCGAGGTGAGGGGGTAGGTGATGTTTACTGTTCCATCCTCCTGGTTGGGGTTGATGCCCGACCCGATATCCGCGAAGAGCGCTTCAGCATCGAAGTGACCGGTTTGCGCGATTTCACGCACGGAACGAAGAAGGTCGTCCTTGCTGAAGACCGCCCCAGGCTTTGTCCGTATCTCCCGGCGGATGATATCCTCGTAGAGCCGGTCGTTTCCTTGGATGATGACCCGCTTAATGGTCGCCTTGGGGCCTTCTACTACGCGGAGCTCCAGGTCTACTGAGTCGTTTTCGATGTTGATCTCTATCGGGTCGATCCGCGAGAAGAGGTAGCCATTGTTTTGGTACAAGTTGACCGCTGCATCCTCGTCATCCGACAGCCTCTCTTGCAGCTTCTTCTGGTTATAGACATCGCCTGCCTCCATGTTGAGAAGTTGGGCGAGCTGTGACGAGGGGTATTGGGTATTGCCCACCCAGTTGATGGAGCGGATGTGGTAGAGAGCTCCCTCCTCGATATCGATTTCGATATTTACCGTTTTCTCATCGTGTTTGTAGACCGTGTCTCGCACGATCTCCGCATCGCGGTACCCTTTTTCGTGGTACTTGGTAATGATGTTCTTTTTATCTTCGGTATAGAGGTCTTCCACGAACTTTTTTGCCCGGAACAGGTTGACCAGTCGCCCTTTCTCGTTGGTCTTCTTCATCGCCCACTTCACCTTGTGATCCGAGAGCGCCTCGTTCCCCGAAAGTTTAATGCTGTTGACCTTCTGCTTCTCTTTTTTGTCTACCGCGATCTCCAAGACAACCTGGTTTGAACCGGTGGTGTCGGGGTGTTGCAATATCCTCACCTCCGCTTCACCAAACCCCTTCTCGTCGAAGTAACTCTTGATAAACGTCTCTGCCCGGTCTATTTGAGGTGGGGTGATCTGGTTCCCCTTCACGAAACCGATCCGCTCTTCGATATCGTCCTGTTCTCCCTTCTTCATGCCGGTGTAGCGGATATCGCTCACCCGGGGCCGGTCGGTCAACCGTATCTCCAACCAAACGCTGTCTCCCTCGATCTTGGTTTGCAGTATCTTCACATCAGAAAAGAGGCCTTGACGCCAGAACCGTTTAATGGCGTTTGAGATGTCATCTCCCGGTATCTGTATCTGCTCACCCTTGGATAGCCCGGAAAAACCGACGAGGACAAATTTTTGGTCTTCGTACATGGTTCCCTCCACACCTGTTACCTCTATGTCGGCAATGTAATACTGCTTTGGAGGTGCCGTGTAGTTCACGATCAACTCTTCCGGGATGGAAGGGGGGATGGTGTCGCTGTTTTGTGCCAGGGACACTAAGCCGGCTAGCACGGCGAAAAATAGTAGAAGTAAATGGAATATCCTCTTCAACATGGTGATCTGTTTCTTTTCCCTAACTGTTTCTTTAATTCAACGTGGTTGATTCGTCGTTGTTCGTTACCGTATCCTTTGAGGGGGTGACGGGTGTTAGCTGCTCGCTCGTCTTGCCATACCTCCTTTCGCGTCCCTGGAACTCCAGGATGGCTTTGTAAAAGTCCTCCTCCCCGAAATCGGGCCAGTAGGTGTCGGTGAAGTAGAACTCCGAGTAGGCGCACTGCCACAGCAAGAAGTTGCTGATTCGCAACTCTCCCCCGGTTCGGATGAGCAGGTCGGGATTAGGCATGCCGCTGGTGGTTAGTCGACTGGCGAGGGTCTCCTCGTTAATGTCGCTCTCTTTGAGTCGCCCGTTCATCACCTCCCTCACGATCTGTCGGGTGGCCTGGGTGATTTCCCATTTTGATGAGTAACTCAACGCGAAGACCACGTTCAACGCGGTGCCGCCCTCCGTTTCTCGAATACATTCAATCAACGCGGTGCGGGCGTAGTTCGGTAAACGTTCTACATCGCCAATACAGTGAACCTTCACGTCGTTCCTCTTCAGCTCCTCGGTCTCTTTGGCGATGGCGTGCACCATCAAGTCCATCAAGCCGCTGACCTCTTCAGCCGGCCGATCCCAGTTCTCCGTGGAGAAAGCGTACAACGTAAGGTAGGGGATGGTCAGCTTCCTGGCCGCTTCCACCACCTTTCGTACAGAAGCGATACCTTCCTTATGTCCTTCCCCTCTTTCTAGGCCTCTGCTTTTCGCCCAACGCCCATTTCCGTCCATGATAATCGCTACATGGCCGGGAAGGCGGTTGGGGTCAATACGGTCTATCAACGACATATCTATTGGCTACATGTTAAAGTCAGCGACACGGATCATCTCGTAACCCGAAATCCCATGTCATGTAAATCAACGCGAAGGCGTACCAATCCTGGTTTTTCAAGGGACTGCTCTCGATCCCGAAAGGTGTGTCAAGGTTCCAGCCGGGTTGAGTTTTCGTGACGTCTAAGTCGTCCCTGAACAGTCTTCGCATCGATGCTTCTACGCCGATGTTCACCCTGTTGTTACATATATACTTAAACCCGAAACCAAGGGGTACATGTATTCCATACATCGGCTTCTCCCCCGTTGCTAACGTCACCCCCGCACCAGTAAACAGGTAGGGGGTAAAGGGTCTGGTTCCAAGGTATCGTTGCTCAGTGCCGTACCGGAAAAAATGAAACTCCACCTGGGCGCCGACATCCAAGACGGCTCGCTTAAAGCTGTCGTGCCGATCTCCAGGGAAACGGTTGCCGGAACGGTTCGTATCGCCCGATAGACTCCCTCCCAGGATATTCGCTTTCAGCGCCCATTGCATACTGGGGTTGAAACGAAAAAGGAGGCCTCCGGCCACTCCCGGGTAGAGGAAGGGGTTCTTCGGGTTGGCATCGCCTATATAGGTGGAGGCCCCCAATGCAGTTCCTATTTCGTACTTGTGCTTTTTCGGGAAGCGTTCCTGTGAGAAGAGCTTCTCGTGGGTGGGGCATATCAAGATGCCCAGCACGACGAATAGGGTGTGAATCTCGCGTTTCATCATTACCATAACGTGAAACCGATTCATAAAGTATGCATCAACAGAGAATGTTTACTCCATCGAAAATTTATTCAGCCTGCCCTTCCACACGTCAACAAGCGTGGAATGGGGTGACTGTGCGGATACTCCGCCGAATATCCATATATTGTTCGACTCATCAATCACTACCGAGGCGTTGGTGCGTGGGGTAAATACCGATTCAGCTGGAAACGCTTGGTTATCACCAGTCACCTCCCAGTCCAGCCCATAGCTGCCCGAGAACAGGAACTGGTTCTTCTCGTTCGACAAGGTCATCAGGTAGAGACGGTCATCGTAGTAAAAGAGGTTGCTCCCTTTCACGGGATACGAGGGCTTCTTGGAGATGTAGGTGATCTCACTGTCTTTCTTCTGCATGATCCATACCTCATTATTCCTGGAGCCGTCTTGCCTAATCCCATCGGTTAGTATGATATACCTCGTGGCGTAGGAACGGGCGTTTTCAACGCTGGTGGAAGTAAATGCCGACAACGGCATTTCACTGGGCACTTGGTTTAGAAGTTCAATGTCAGAGAAATCAGTAGTCACCGCGAAATGGTTCATGCCATCCTCTTCCACGGCTATCAAGATGTTGCCTGTAGAGGTACCGGGAAGAATCCCGTATAGGGTTTTCACCGTGTAGCCCGTGCTGATTTTGTTCCATTTACTGCCGTTGGTCGATGCATGCACATATCCCTCTTCATCAAGGAGATAGATAGATCCATTCACAGCTGTCAGCGTGTTTAACCGGGTCGAGATGGGCACCCCTTGTAACTCGCCTAAGTTGCTCCAGGCCAAACCGTCTGTCGAAGCGGTTGCCCTTACATTACCTCCCGTTTTGTAAAAGGTGATGAAGCGCCCATTAAACGCGATGCTCTTTTGCTCCTCGGGATGAGAAGGGAGGTAGTCCGCTTTCTTTTCCCACAAAAGGATGTAAGGGTCTTGCTGATGAATGTTGAGTTGGAAACCGTAAGACTTTATGGAAACGCCGTCTTGGGCAAGGGTCGTGATCGTCTTTAACCGGTTGACGGCCACAGAGTCAGTCCCGTTCCAAAGGTAGGTGCTGTCCTCATTTTCACCGGCTAACGTGATGGATACCTGCAGAAAAGGGGAGTACGTGCTGGAACTGCTGATGTTAAGCATCACGCTATCCACGTGAAAGCGGTAGGGTAGCGGTTGCTTGTTGAATATCTCTCCCCCTACCTGGTCAATCGAGAACGAGGTCGCGTTCAGCAGTTTGGCCGTGTCGGCCCTGGAGGTCAACGAGAAAGCGTAAATCTGCGCGTTGGGTGAATAGTCAATTAACCTATCGGAAGAACCAAGGCATGATGTCCACAACAGCAAATTCAAGGTAGCCGCGAGCAGCCCTAGGAAATATGTACATCTCATCTGTTTCAAGCAATAGTGTATCCCGTTTTACGTTGCACAAAAGTAGGAAGATTTTTCTCCATAACCATATTAAAATGAATATTTAAAGAAAATTTCGAGTTATTTGATTCTTTAAATGGAGCCGTGTAGCGTGCAAGAAGCGTTCGTTGCTTACCTTGTCTCCATCGATGTTGGGCGCTTTGATGCCCGAGCGGAGTACCTTGGCTGAGGTCTCCACGTAGGCCTCATCCCACAGCTTCTGCTCGATGAAAGTGGTAAGCAGTTGGCTTCCCCCCTCCACGAGCAGCGTGCGGATTTCTTCATCGTATAATCGTCTCAATACTTGCCGGATCGCCTCGTTCGAAAAGTCTATCTCTACCTGCTTTACCCCTGGCATCTTGCTTCTGGCGGGTGATGCCGACTGGGTGAAGACGATGGTGGGAGCCGACCCGTTGAAAAGGGCAGAATCGTTAGGTACCCGGTTCGTTCGGTCGATAACTACCCGGGTGGGTTGCTGTCCGTACCAATGACGAACCGTGAGCTTGGGGTCGTCAAGCAGTGCCGTCCGGGTACCTACCATAACTCCCTGAACCCATGCTCGGAGCCTATGCGCTAGGCAGCTCGTCAGCTCGTTGGATAGTTTGGCTGGCTGCTCTTCACGGGAGTTCCTGATCCGATCAATGAACCCGTCCCGGCTTTGCGCCCACTTCAAGATCACGTAAGGTCGCTCAAACAGCTGGTTCACGAAAAAGGTGCGGTTCAACGTGTGTGCTTCCTTTTCCAGGATCCCTTCCACCACTTCGATACCTCGCTCCCTCATCCACGCCAACCCTTTCCCGGCGACTTGGGGATTGGGGTCGCGTGTGGCGACGACCACCTTGGGTATGGCTTTCGCGGCGATTAGCTCTGTGCACGGTGGCGTTTTACCGTGGTGCGAACAGGGTTCCAGCGACACGTATAGGGTGGAATGGCGTAACAGCGACGTGTCCCTGACGGCGGCGATGGCGTTCACTTCGGCATGGGGATCGCCGTACCGCCTGTGAAATCCCTCCCCGATGATCTTCCCATCATGTACCACTACGGCGCCCACCATGGGGTTGGGATGGGTGAACCCCTCGCCCTTGCGGGCCAGTTGAAAGCAGCGGTACATAAATTCCGTGTGAACCGTCATTTTGTGTATCTTTGTGTAACCAATAGGTTTAAATAGCAACTTATGGCGTTGGTTTTCATGCAACAACTGGCTCGCTACCTTCAACGAGAGTTAAGCGATATATACTCGCCGGGAGAGATCGTGGCTCTCTCTCGCCTGCTGTTTCATGAGCTGCGCGAGGGGTTGCCCTCCATGGTTGCCACGGGCAAATGTAATCATTTATCCGCTACTTACAGTCGGGCAGCCTCGTTTTTAATGAACGAAGGGGGCGGTGATATCCCGTTCTTTCGACCGGAGAGCGTTCCGCGTGACTCATTTCTCATGAATGACGGGGGGAGGGATACCCCGTTTTGGGATGTCGGCAAAGTGGGTGCGGTAGCGGAGGTGGTTCGGCGATTGAAAACCGGGGAGCCGGTGCAGTACATCGTGGGGCGAACCGAGTTCCATGGGCTGATGCTGCACGTCACCCCTGATGTGCTCATTCCACGGCCGGAGACGGAAGAACTGGTGGCGTGGGTACTGGATGAACTCCCCCCGGGGAAACTCAAACTACTCGACGTGGGAACAGGGAGCGGTTGCATCGCGGTCGTTTTGGGGAAGATTCGTCCGGGTAGCGAGGTGTACGCTTGTGATGTTTCGGAGAGAGCGATCACGGTTGCTCAACGCAACGCCCACGAAAACGGGGTGGATGTCCATTTTTTCGTGCAGGATATTTTGGCACCCTTGCCTGTCTCTCCACACCTCTTTAGCCCGGTCACCAGCACTGTCTCCAGTTCTATTACTCGCAAGGGTGTTTCTCTTGACGTTACCCCCGCATTGGCCTTTGAGAACGGCTCGTTCCACGCGGTTATCAGCAATCCCCCATACGTGCTGGAGTCGGAACAGGAGGCGATGGAGGCGAACGTGTTGAACCATGAGCCAGCCGAGGCGCTGTTTGTACCCGATCGTACCCCGTTGCTGTTCTACGAGCGGATTGCCGACTTTTCATCGCGCTTACTTGTCAAAGGGGGTCTTCTCTTTTTTGAAGTTAACCGAAGCAAAGGGGAGGAGGTGCGGGCCATGCTCCTTGAGAGGGGGTACCGCAACGTGGAGTTGCGGAGAGATATGGCCGGCAACCCGAGGATGGTTCGGGCGGTAAAGCCATAAGAACAGGCAGAAAACCAGCTTGAACTATTTCGTTACACTTTGTCGTTTCGGACGGGTAAGCAATAGAGATAATTGGGAATAACTGGGCAACCAGGTTGAGATGTGAAGGATATGCAACGGTAAACAACGGGTAAACAATGGGAGAACGGGAGATGGAAAAGATGGTAGAGCAAGCCTTTAGACGGATGACCCGCCTCTGCTCACGCGGTGAGTATTGCGTGTTCGATATCCGCCAAAAACTTCGGGGGATGGACCTCTCAGAGGAGGAAAAGGAGGCGGTTATCCAAAAGCTAAAAGAGGGACGCTTTATTGACGAAGCGCGTTACGCGCACAGTTTTATCGGCGACAAATTGCGTTTTAACCGCTGGGGCAGGAAAAAGATTGAGCTCATGCTGCATCAGAAGCAGCTGCCTGGGGAGGTAATCAATCAGGCATTCATGGATTTCTCAGAGGAGGAGCTATCAGCTTCGTTACCCGGTCTGTTGAAGAAAAAGTGGCCCACCGTGACTGGAGCTTCCGCGTATGAGAAAGAGGGGAAGCTGATACGCTTTGCTTTAGGGAGGGGGTTCAGTATGGAGGAGATCAGGCTGTGCCTGGATCAGCTGAAAAAGGAGGGGGTGTGGAACGATGAATAAATCATTGGTAAATGAGCTGGCTGCCCTTTTCTACCCCCACGCGTGCGTGGTATGCGGTGCCGAACTGTTGGAAAACGAGGGTGGGGTCTGCTTGAAATGCCTCTACCAGCTGCCGAGAACCCATAATTACCTGGAGAGGGAGAACGAGGCCGAACAGCATATGGCTGCCCGGATCTCGTTTGAACGGATTGCCACCTATTGCGTTTACTCCAAAGGGGGGATGTTGGAGCCTTTGATCCACCATCTTAAGTACCATGGCAAGAAGGAGATCGGGCTGTTGCTGGGAAGGCTGTTCGGTAGGGACTTGCTGGGGAGTGATTTCCTGAACTCCATCGATTGGATCGTTCCCGTGCCGCTGCATCCCAAGAGGGAGAAGGAGCGGGGGTATAACCAGGCGGAGATGATTGCACGGGGGTTATCCGAGGCCACTTCCCTACCGGTATTAACCGGCAACCTGGTACGGGTTATCTTCAACCCGACCCAGACGAAAAGGACAAAAACGCAGCGGTGGGAGAACGTGAAGGGCATTTTTGAAGTGGTGGATAGTTCGCTATTCGAGGGGAAGCACCTCCTGCTGGTGGATGACGTGATCACGACCGGATCGACCATTGAGGCGTGCGGCCTGGCGCTGCAAGCGTGCAAAGGAGTGAAAATAAGCATTGCCACCTTGGGACAAGTGCTTTAAAACCCTCTTTTTTCGTGATACCCTTCGGCAGAATCGCTAAAAGAGCTATTTTTGT
>DUPB01000086.1 GCA_012838585.1 Bacteroidales bacterium | reverse complement strand
GCCTGGCACCCACGTGGCGAGAATTCAGGTACAGCGATGAACCCGTGATGCACAACACCTCTTTTTTCGCCGAAGAGAAGCTCATCGTGATGATCCATTCACACAAGCTGGAAATGATAGCCGGCCTGCGAAACGATTTCACCTACATCGCCAAATCGGAGTACGGACTGATTAGCAGCCTCTCGCCCCGATTCAATATCGGTTTTCAATCGGATTACCGGAACGACCGGTTATTCCGCCGTTACTCGCTGCACGCGGGATGGGGTGAAATGGTGAAACTGCCATCGTTTACCATCCTCTACCCCCGCCCCTCTTATACCGATGAGCTCACGTTCGCCCCCGGCACATTGGCAGATGGCACCACTTTCTACGCTTACCATACCATGCCCAGCCAGTTGATCTACAACAGCGGGCTAAGGTGGCAGGAGAACCAACAACTGGAAGTGGGGATAAGTGGCACGGTAGGCAAAACAAATATCAGCGTATCGGCCTTTTACAACAAAACGGGAAACCCGTACATGCAAAACGCCGAATACGTACCCTTTAGCTACAAGTTCACGGGACAAACGGCACTGGAGAACAGCCCGATCCCCTCGGTGAACAGGCGCTACCGGGTAGACCAGGAGAGCGGTATCGTGAGCGTGGTGGATAAAACAGGCACCATCCCCACCTACCAACTAGATTACAAGGAGCGCACGCGGTTCAAGGGAAACTATTATTACGAGAACGGAACACCGATACACCGCGTGGGGTTGGAGTGGGTAATCGATTTTGGCAAGGTGAAATCGCTCAACAGCTCCGTTCGGGTGGATGGCAACCTGTATCACTACAAGGATGCTGAGGACCGGATGCTACCGGGCACATCAGGCAACCGGATGTCGGACGGGAACCACTTCAAGTACTTGGGATTCTACCCCGGGGGGACGTCCGTTTCCAACGCCTCGCTCTCGAAAGAGTGCAACACGAACCTAACCCTCGTCACCCACATCCCAAGCGTACGCCTCGTGGTATCGTTGCGGGTAGAGTGCTCGCTCTACAGCTACAGCCAAAGGCTTAGCGAGCTGCATGGCGAAAGACGCGGTTTCGTGCTTGACGCGAAGGAGGATTACTTCCCCTCGGAAACGAAGTGGGACATCTACGAGCGTGATCAGTTCGTGGGACTTTACCCCGATTATTACGTGAGTATCGACGATATGCGAACCAAGATACCCTTCGAGGAAGCGTTCAGATGGGCTAAAGAAAACGACCAGGTGCTCTACAACGACTTGGCACGCCTGGTGAAAAAGTCGAACTACAAATCCACCTTTAACCCCGCGCGGCTCACCCCCTTCTACTCGGCCAACATCAACATCACCAAAGAGATAGGGGAAAGCGTTTCCATCTCTTTTTACGCCAAGAACTTCCTGAACAACCTAGCTCAAGTAAAAAGCACGGAAAACAACCGGAAACAGACGCTGTTCAACAGCAGCCGGATACCCGCGTTCTATTACGGGCTGACCTGCAGGGTAAAAATATAGGCGACGACAGAAAAGCGCGTTAGCGAATTTCTTAGGAGCGAGGGCAAAGCTGAACTTGTTCAAGCTTTGCAGAGCGACGACAGAAAGGCGCTTTAGCGAATGAACAATAAACTATTAACAATAAACAATGTAGAATTATGATTACGAGAACAAAAGGACATTTACTTTACCTGGGGTTGATCGCCATCATGCTGACAGCCCTTTCATGTGAACGAACCACGGACGAGTACAAAACTTACCCGCTGAACGTTGAACTGGTGTACCCGGATGGATATAACGCGAAAAAAGATATCACCGTAACGCTAACCAGCACGGCAGATAGCAAGACAATGGAGGCCCAAACCGATGAGAACGGGATGGCCAAGTTCACCGTAACGGCAGGCGTGTACGACGCCTCGGCTACGGATAACCGCACCGGTGACGGCGTGGCTTACGTGCTGAACGGTGCGGAACGCGGCATTATCGTCAACGAACAATGGACGGGAACAGAAAACGTGAAGGTAAGACTTAGCGAGTCGAAGCTCAGCCAGGTAATCATCAAAGAGGTGTATTACGGTGGAACACCCACCGATGACGGTTCCAGACCGTTCGCACACGATAGGCACGTGATACTGTACAACAACTCTGCCCTACCCGCCTCGTTAGACAACGTCTGCCTGGCGATTACCCTTCCGTACAACCCGCACGCGACCAACTCGGATTACGTGGACGGGAAACTTTTTTACGAGAACGAGGGCTGGTGCCCCGCCGGGCAAGCATTCTGGTACTTCCAGAATCCGGTTACCCTGGAACCCTACTCGCAACTGGTCATCGCCCTGTTCAACGCGGTGGATAACACCCAAACGTACAGCAAGTCCGTCAACTTCGCGAACCCCGAGTACTACTGCACGTACGATATCGAAAAGTTCGACCACGAGGCCAGTTATCCTTCTCCATCCGAAGTGATTCCCACCTCTCACTACCTGAAGTCTCACGTCTACGGAACAGGGAAGGCATGGGTGTTCAGCCAGCTCGGGCCCGCGTTCTTTATTTTCGCACCCGAAGGGCAATCTATCGAGCAATTTGGCACGGATGCGAACAATCTCGACATGTACGGAGGCAGAGCCACCCAGGTACGTAAAAAAGTGCCGGTGAAGTGGGTATTAGACGGGGTGGAGATATTCATGCAAGGCTCCGATAGCAACCGGAAGCGCCTGAACACGGAGATTGACGCCGGATACATTCACGGCATCAAAGATATGGGCTACAGCATCTACCGGAACGTGGATAAATCGGCCACCGAAGCCATCAAGGAGAACGAGGGCAAACTGGTCTATAACTACGCGATGGGTACCCAGGATATTGAAGGCGGCACCACGGATCCCAGCGGCATCGACGCCGAAGCATCCATCAAGAACGGGGCGAAAATAGTCTTCATGGATACCAACAACTCGTCCAAAGACTTCCATCAACGCAAAGAGGCTTCGTTGAGGCACAAGTAAGCGGGTATGAAGCCACGTCTGCTATCCCTGGCCGTTGTGCTGCTGATTGGCGGGGCACTGCGCTCCGCCAATCCGGCTGGTTTCGCCAATTCGTCCGGCCTCCCCTCTCCCGACTCGCTACGGTGGCTTAGCTTCCGTTACGTGAAGGGGAGCGACGCCCGTTTGGTGTCGGAAAACGGGGCTTGGCTTCACGCGTTGCCCAATCTACGCATTTCGGAAGCCCGCTTTCTGGTGAACAAAAGCGACGGCCAGTTCATTGATTACTTTCAATCGCCCGACAGTTACACGCTGGGGGGCGAAGCCGAATCGTTCTATCGCGTCACCCCCCGACTCGTGTTTCACGGGTGGGTGAGCTACCACAACTTCACTGGCAAGCAGATGGGCGGCTCAGCCTTTATCGACCCGAACTCGACCCCGTTCAACATGGTGGAGTCAACCGACACCACGAAGGGGGCAAAGCAACAGGAGGTTTACCGACTGACCGGATCTTTGGCGTACGACCTATCGAAACGGGTCACCCTGGGTGCTAAGATGGACTACACCTCCACCAATTACACCAAGCGGAAAGATTTGCGCCACCGCAACAAGCTGCTCAACCTGGTAGCCACCGCGGGAATGAGCTATCGGTTGACCCCGAGGATCGAGGTGGGTATAAACACGTTCTACCGCAAACGCGTGGAGGGGGTTTTCTTCAACACCTACGGGACGACAGACAGGCAATACACCTCGCTGGTGGATTTCGGGACCTCATACGGTCGCCACGAGCTCTTCGTGGAAAACGGCGATGGCTACACCTCCGGGAAGAAGGAGCGACCGCTGACCGACACGTACCACGGGGGATCCTTGCAACTACAGCTCAACCTCTCTCCCCGGTACTCGTTCTTCAACCGATTTCATTACCGACACCGAAATGGTTATTACGGCATCCCCTCCTCTTCAGAGGTGACCTATACCGAACATAAGGGAGACGAATGGGGGTACTTGGGCAGCGTGGTATATAAAACCGCCGGAAACCGCCACAGGATAGACCTGGAGCTGGAAAGCGAAACGCTGACAAACGCCGAAAACATTTACACGATAGAAAATGAAATCGGGGGATTCTCTTTTGTGGAGTACCACGGCGAAAACGAGCGGCTACACCGGAGTCAAAGAAAAATAGGGGCTGAATACAGCGGCTACATCGACGTCAAAAACGGCCGCCCCCTATGGCTCGTCACCGCCGCGGCAAGCTTTAACACGAGAAGCGATAAAACATCGCTCTACCCGTTTTTCCGGGAACAACGCCTCGCGTATTGGCGCGTGAACGGTCGCGTGAGCAGGAGCCTCGCGAACCGCTCACCTCACTGCCTTATCCCGGCCGTGGGCTTATCGTTTGGTAGGGGTAGCGGTTCCCCTTTCTCTGACGGACTATACGCTACACCGTCACCAACGGAAACAGCACCGCCGTCAGCCGACTTCAACCTGTATACCCAACACCATTACATCACGGCCACGCGCATCGGCTTTCACCCCGCGCTGCGGTACGAGATCAAATTGAAGAGCCGGACCACGGGGAGCGTTACCCTCCATTATGACTGGGTACACGCGTTGACTGGTCACCCCGACAAAACGGGCGAACAATATACATCTGGCGATCGGGGCACGGCAGGCAATCGAAACAAAGCGGGCCAACGGAACAAACCGAACGACAGGCAACAACTGCTCCTTTCATTGGGATACCAATTCTAACGAAACGGTCTGGCTATGAACCATTGGTCAGTGACATTATTAATACCCGAACGATTCTACTATTGTAAACGAGTTCCGGAGTGAACCATAAGTCGTTTGAACATACTGGTAGGAACCGCTATTTTTACAGCCGAGAAGGTAGGAGTAAAAAATCAGCGAGTCAACGATAATCCACGATTATGGGGAAAAAAGCAGAAAACGATAAAACAACAGCTCGTGGCACGACCGATGGCTGTGCGCCTCACCACCACGTGCATCCACACAGCCATCATCACGCGCATAACCACCACGCGCACGCTGAAAACTTGCGGGGAAAGAAGTTACTGTGGGTTACGCTGCTCAACTTCTCGATCAGCGTGGTACAAGTCGTAGGCGGAATCGTGTCCAACAGCCTCTCGCTTATTTCAGACGCGATACACAACCTGGGGGACACCTCTGCCATTTTCATCGCCTTTTTAGCCGGGAAGCATGCCGCAAAAAAACCCGATGCCCAAAAAACGTTCGGCTACAAACGTGCCGAGATCCTGGCGGCACTCTTTAACGGAGTGGTGCTGATCGCTATCTGCATCTTCCTGTTCGTGGAGGCCTACAAGCGCTTTATAAATCCACAACCTATCAAAGGTGGCGTGATGCTGACGGTAGCCGTTTTCGGGCTGCTGGCCAACCTGATCTCGGTACTGGTGTTGCAGAAAGAGAAGTC
>DUPB01000085.1 GCA_012838585.1 Bacteroidales bacterium | reverse complement strand
ATAAATCTCTAATTGCGGTTGTGCGAACATCCGCGCCTTGTCCGACATGACCAGGTTTCTGTTCACCTGGTACGCCAGCGTCTGCTGGGCATCCTTCTCCACCAAGATCCTCCCGCGGAACACCCCGGTTGCCTCCTCCTGCAGCACCGTCTTGAACAGCTCGTTGCTGGTGCATCGGGGGACGGCATGATCCACGAACACGAAGTTGTCCACGTGCTGCTTCTTGTCGCAAATGGCCAACCCACCCGCGTGTACGTCCGCGTACTCGCCCATCAATTTAAAGCGATAGTTGTTACGGGTGAACCCGTTGTGAAGGGTGATGCCGGTAACGTGCACGACAGAACGCTCTTGCTGCTCGCAAAAGAGGTTGTTCAACCGGGTCACCTTTGTCGAGTTCTCCTCCAGCTCGTAGAGGTCCACCTGCGCCGAAGCCTCGGCCGCGATCTCCGTCACCTGCGTCACCACGAAGTGGACGTCGTCTACCGCGTGGTCGCACACCAACAGCTTCACCCGCGCGTTCTCCTCAGCGATAATCAGGTTTCGCCGGTTCACGTTCAGGTCTACCCCCCCTCGCAAGATGTTAATAAGCTGGAGTGGCTTCTCGACCGTTACATTCTTGGCCACGTACACCACGAAACCATCCTGAGCAAACAGCGTATTATACGCCACCGTACCGTTACCGATGTAGTCGGCTATCTTCCCGTAGTACGCTTGAAATTGTTCAGGAAATTTTTCAGAAAAAACACGTAAGCTCCCCACGAAGACCCCTTCGGGAAGAGGCACCCCTTGTTCTACCTTTCCGTAATAGCGGTCGTTAACCAAGAAGCAGAGGTGGGTGTTGAGATTGGGTACATTGCACTTGAACGCATCATATGGGCTCACCTTCACGGGTATGTTCCGAAGGTTTAACCCTAAATCGGCATCGAAAGCATGTGCTATATTCGAGTGGCGATACTCCTCCAGTTGTGTGGTGGGGAAACCCGTTCGTTTAAACGCCTCCAAAGCCCCGTTGCGAAGCCTGTTCATCCCCTCCGTGGAGTGCTTATCCACCTCCTCCCGGTATTGTTCAAATAACTCTATGTACTGTTTCTCAACCATCTTACAATTGAATTCTACGATTGGTGCACCGGTTGCGGGTTAACAACCAAGCGCCACCTTATATACCCAGCGTAGTATTTAATTCGATCGTCGCTTAAGGATTCACTATCCAGTCATATCCTCTTCGCTCCAGCTCGAGTGCCAATTCGGGATCTCCCGACTTCACGATCTTGCCATCGTATAGCACGTGTACCCGATGGGGCTTGACATACTCCAGCAGGCGCTGGTAGTGCGTGATAACGATGGTCGCGTTATCCTGGGAATGCAGCCTGTTCACCCCTTCAGCCACTACCCGCAGCGCATCGATGTCGAGACCCGAATCGGTCTCATCCAGGATGGATAGCAGCGGGTTAAGCATCGCCATTTGGAATATCTCGTTTTTCTTCTTCTCTCCCCCGGAGAACCCCTCGTTGACCGAGCGAGTCACCAGCTGGCTGTCCATCCCCAACAGTTCCCGTTTATCGCGCATCATCTTCAGGAACTCGCTTGCCGAGATAGGGGTCTCCCCCCGGTATTTCCGTTGCGCGTTGATGGATGCCCGCGTGAAGTTCACCATGCTTACCCCGGGAATTTCCACCGGGTACTGGAAGCTGAGGAACAGCCCTTCGCATGCCCGCTCCTCCGGTGCCATCT
>DUPB01000084.1 GCA_012838585.1 Bacteroidales bacterium | reverse complement strand
AGGGGCGTTACGAAATCGGCACGATAACCGAGAACGAGATGTTGCAGCTCGAGATCAATTACCTCACGGAACAGACGAACCGACTGAATGCCCGCATCGAGATGGACGACCGCATTCAAGATTTACGGAGTTTCCTGGGAATTACCGAGAACGTGGAGATCGTGGTGGATGTGAGCGAGTCGGTTCCCGATTTCACGGTTCCCGTGAACGAGGCGCTGCAGCTCGCCCTGCAAAACAGCCCCGATATAGAGCTGTTAGCCCTGCAAAAACTGCAAAGTGAAAGCGCCTTGGCTTCCGCCAAATCCTCGCGGGGATTTAAGGCCGATCTCTACATGCAATTGGGATTGTCGCAAACCGACACCCATTTTGATAAAGTCTATCAAAACCCGCTGAACCAACAGTTGGTCAGCTTGGGCATTCGCATTCCCATCTTGGATTGGGGTGTGGGACGGGGACGGGTGGAGGTGGCAAAGAGCAACCTCGAAAGGGTGAAAATCAATATCGCCCAAGCGCAGATCGATTTTGAGGCCAACGTGATAAAACTGGTGAAGCAGTTCAACTTGCAGGCCGACAAGGTCGCCATCGCGCGAAAGACATCGGAGCGGGCCGCTCGTCGCAACGACGTGGCGTATCGCCTCTACTTGCTTGGGAAATCGACCGTGCTCGACCTGAACGCCGCCATTGCCGAGAAAGACCGCTCGCAACACTACTATATCAGCGAATTGCGAAGCTACTGGAGCCTCTATTACGGGTTACGGAGCATCACGGGGTGGGATTTTGAAAATAACCGCCCGATTGTGAGTGAAGTCATTGATTAGGTAGTAGGGCAAAGGTGCCAACCGTTAAAAGTTGAAAGTAAACGGCAAACTGTTAACAGCCAACGGCCAAAACTAAACTAAAATAAAATAAAATAAAATAAAAACAACAGGTGCGGCAAAGCGTTGCCTTACTTTCATAAATTGACATATTGACGTAAGCGAAAAATCTTTCCGGTCAAAAGAGATCGCTGTCCCATAGCATCGAGAGGAATTGCAGGGCAGGATAGACTTCCACGTTGTTCATTCGGCGGGCATATTTATCCAACGAAACAAGGATGAGTCGACAATCGGGGAACTCTTCTGAAAACGCCTTTAATCCTTTCGTGTGATGCGATTGCACTTCATCGGACGATTTAATCTCGATGGCAACTTCAGCATTCCCGATAATGGCATCCACCTCGTAACCCGATGATGTGCGCCAATACGACAAGTTTTGTAGCGGCCTGAAATAACCGATGTAAGCGATGATCTCCTGCAGGATAAAATGTTCGAAAGCGTGTCCGAATTCGGGTGAACCCGGCTTTATCGCGGTTCTCCTGAGGAGGAAATTGGCAATGCCTACATCAAAGTAGTAAAACTTGGGTGATTGGATAACACGCCGTTTCACGTTTCGGGTAAAAGCCGGGATGGTGTAGCCGATAAGCGTTTCTTCCAAGATGGAAAAATACTCTTTCACGGTCGGTGCGCTCACGCCACACTCCGAAGCGATGTTTTTGTAGTTCAAAATTTCGCCATTGCTCAAAGCCGCGATCTCCATGAACCGGGAAAAAGTATTCAGGTTTCGGGTAAGCGCTTCGGCTTTTATCTCCTGCTGCAGGTAATCACCCACGTAAGCGTGAAGCCGGTTGGTGGCATTTTCTACTAAATAGTGTCGGGGGAGCATCCCGTTATTGCAGGCTTTTATCAGGTCGAATTCGGGAATTTCGGCGCTAACAAACGGGTACAGGTGTTTCCGGATGGCCCTGCCGCCAAGCAAGTTCACGCCACTTCGGCGTAACTTGCGCGCGCTGGATCCACTCAGGATAAAGCGAAGATGATGATTGCTGATCAGCCAATGCACCTCGTCAAGCAAAGCAGGGATTTTCTGAATTTCGTCGATAATGACCAATTCGTTCTCGGGCAGCAAGCTCAACTCTTCGCGCAAGAGTGCCGGACGACGGTTATAACGCTCAAATTCATCGGATTTAAGTAAATCGATGTAACGAGTGTCGGGAAACAACATTTTCAGTAGCGTACTTTTGCCGGTTTGACGAGCACCCCAAAGAAATAGGCTGTCGTTTTCGGCATCTTGGAGGTTGATTTTTCGCGATAACATACGAATTTGTGATGAATTTAGTGATTACGTAGATACAAAGATACAATATTTTTCGTGTAAAAGTAAAGTTCAACTTTATTTTTACATGTATTTCTAAAGTACAACTTTCGATTTGCATGGATTTTAGATATAAGAATGCAGACATCAGATATTATATTTCAACGCACTGGGCGGGTAATCCGTTAGACGTGCAGTTAGTAAATAATCCAACACAAGGCCAATGGCTAACAGCCAACGGCAAACGACAAACAGCAAACAGCAAACAGCAAAAAACTAAACATAATGGACAAATTAGACCCCGAAAATCGGAACTCGAATCAAGGAATGAATAACTCTTTCCACGAATCCCGCGATTCCACCATGGACAAGAAACTGCCCAAGAAATCGTTCCTCCAGAAATATAAAATTCATTTATCGGTAGGCGTGGTTTTCTTGGCCTTTCTCGTTTACGTGCTTTTCAGCGTGTCGGGCGGTCGGAAGCTGCGCGTTGACAACGAGAAAATATCCATAGCCGATGTGGCGGAAGACAAGTTCCTGGATTACGTGGATACCGAGGGTATCGTGCAACCCATCATGACCATCAAGCTCAACGCCATGGAGGCGGGGATGGTGCAGCAAATCGTTGCCGAGGAGGGGGCGATGCTCAACCAAGGCGACACGGTGTTGGTGCTGAAAAACCCCGACCTGGAACGGGTGATTGAAGAGCAACAAGACGAATGGGAAAAACAGCGCATTCTCTACGAAGAGAAAAAGGTGGAAATGGAGCAGAAGTCGATCCTTCTGCGTCAGCAAACCCTGCAAGCCCGCTACGAGCTGAGCCGGTTGGAGAAAGATTTCGAGTTGGGACAAGAAGAGTTCGCCATGGGCGTGAAAAGTAAGGCGCAGCTCGATGTACAGCAAGAGGAGTATAACTACAAAACCAACCGCACCGCCTTGCAGTTAGAGGGACTTCGCCACGACAGCGCCGCCACCCTGTTGCGTCGCGAACTGATGGATAGAGACCTGGAGCGTGCCCGGAAAAACACCGCTCACGTCAGGGGACGAATGGACAACCTGGTGGTTCGTGCGCCCATTTCCGGGCAACTCAGTTTTTTGAAAGCTACATTGGGGCAGCGTGTCGGTCAATCCGAAAGCATAGGCGAGATAAAAGTGATGGACAACTTCAAGTTGAGCACCCGGTTAAGTGAATATTATATCGACAGGATTATGGTCGGTTTGCCCGCGTCGGTAACCTATCAAGGCGAAAAATACCCGCTCAAGGTGTCGAAAGTGGTTCCCGAGGTAAAGGATCGGCAGTTTGAGGTGGAGTTGGTTTTCGTCGGCGAACAACCCGACAACGTGCGCATCGGGAAAAGTTACCGCGTGCAGGTGGAACTGGGACAGCCCGAGACGGCTATCGTGATCCCGAGGGGCGACTTTTTCCAAACAACGGGCGGACAGTGGATTTACAAGATGAACAGGTCGGGCGACCGTGCCGTACGCGTCCCGATAACCATCGGGCGACAAAACCCCACGCGATACGAGGTGCTTTCGGGGCTCGATCCCGGCGATAAGGTCGTGGTAAGCGGGTACGCCAATTTCGGCGAAGTGGAAGAGTTGCTTATAAAATAGTTTCGAGTTAATACTTTCCACCCGCTGATTGATTGCAAACTAACAACATGATGTTTAAAACGGCATTAAAACTCATTTTCCGGAACTGGTGGCGAAATAAAACGTTCACGCTTATTTCCCTCATCAGCCTTACCGTGGGTATCGCCTGTACGGCGTTGCTGATTTCGTTCGTCAGCTATGAACGGGGAATCGAGAAAAGTAATCCCAACCGCGATAAACTGGTATGGGTAATGCAAGACATGCCGTCAAATCCCGGGGAAAAGGTGCCATATATGAGCAGCAATGTTCCCAAACAGTTGAAAGAAAAATATCCCGAGGTGGAAAATTTCCTGCGACTGAGCATCTTGAGCATGAAATATATCGAAGTGAACAACCAACAGTTCGATCCGATAAAACTTATCAACGTGGACAGCTCATTTCCCGACTTTTTCCCGTTCGAATTGCTGTACGGCTCGTGGGAGCTGTTTAATAACCCGCTATCAGTCGTTATTAGCGAACAAACGGCACAACGGTTTTTCGGCAATGAAAATGCGCTGGGAAAACAGATTGCAATAGGTTCCGAAGGGTTTGATTCGGAAGTAATAAATGTTTATACAGTGGGTGCGGTAACAAAAAACCGTCCCCAATCGGCTGTCCTTTTTGATGCACTGATTCGCGACCCTGAAAACAATTGGGGAGGTCCCACGCTATTCATGATGCCTGAAAACACCGACCTCGTGCGATTTGAAGAAAAGGTAAAGCAAGACCGGATACCGACATTGGCAGGCGGACAATATTATTTCTACACGTTCGATCAAGCCATCTCATCCACCTACAATCAGCAAGAGCTCTCTTTTTGGCACCACCGCGAAGATAATTTATTGTCGCTGGGGTTGATTTCGGCCATACTGGTGTTTCTCATCGCCATTTTCAACTACGTGAACATGAGTTTTTCACGGGTATTGCAACAGGTAAAAAGTCTTCACGCGCAAAAGCTGATGGGCGCGAAACCGAGAGATGTCCGGTTACAAATTTTTTTAGATACCGTTCTCACGGTCTTCATCTCGTTTGTGCTGGCAATGTTGTTGATGCACGACCTGTTGCCTGTTTTCAATCAGGTTGTATCCGTTGATTTCTCATCGACCTATTTTTACAGCAAGGATTTCTTCCCGTTACTCCTCTTGCTGATTTTCCTGCTGACGATCATTCCCGCGTGGATAATGAGCCGGAAGATAAGCCGCCTGTCAGGAAGCGACTACCGGATGTTTTTCGTGACCAAGAAAAACCGGTGGATTGGCTCGTTGGTTACCGTGCAGTTTGTTATTGCCTTGGCACTTGTCATCGCCACCGTTACGGTTAACCGGCAAGTTAACTTGGTAAAAATGAACGGCGAACGTTTCCGCCACGTGATCGAGATTGGCAATCCGGGCGAAAACCTTGACCTGCGGCCTTTAAAATCGAAGATTAAGCCTATTCCCGGCGTTTCGGATGTTTCGCTGGGAAATATGCTGCTGATGAGGGCATGGATTGCTCACGGGAGCTTACGCCGCGATAATGGCGAGGAAATTCAAACTACCATTCTGCGCCTGGTTGGCGATGAAGCGTTGACGCGGGTTTTGCAACTTCATCAAACCCTTGGCGATTCGTGGGAAGCGCTTTCCGAAAAGTACAGAGATGCCGTGTTTGTCAATCAATCGTTTGCCGATGTATTGGGAAAATCGGGTAAAGAGTTAGTCGGTGAACCCTTGATCAAGTATTTTAATTTGAGAGATACGCTTGCCGTCATTGCCGGAATAGTGGATGATTTTCACTTTCACTCGTTGGAAGAAAAAGTGATGCCCGTGGTGCTAAAACGGGTGATTGACACGGAAGAACCGAGGTCAACCATGATCATACGGCTCGACAACGAGAAGGCACCCGAAACCATTGCCGCCATTAAGACGGCGTGGCAACAAACTTTTCCCGATAATTATTTCACTTATACCGATACGTACGCGGTTTTTAAACGGCGTAACAGCAAGGTCTTCGACATGTCGCGCCTGTTGAAAATGTACTCCCTTATCAGCCTATTGCTCACCTGCTTCGGACTGTTCGGCATCACTTTTTACGCCGTGAAGCAACGCACCAAAGAGATTGGCATCCGGAAAATAAACGGTGCGAAAGTGCCACAATTGTTGTGGTTGATGATGAAACCGATGTTCGTGTGGATGGCAATAGGATTCGCGGCAGCCGCGCCGTTGGCATGGTGGCTTATAGAAAAATGGTTGCAACAGTTCGTTTACCGGGTGGATGTGTCGGTCGGTTCATTTTCGCTCGCGCTGCTGTTGGTCGTTGTTATCACGTTGATAACCGTTGGTTGGCACGTGTGGCACACGGCGAAAACCAACCCGGTAAAGAGTTTAAAAGCGGAATAAAGGGGAGGCAGCGTTTATGGCATCGTCAATAGAGCAGACAGTTAAAGGCATCAAGTCCCGAGGAAAGTATAAAGTGAATTATTTAAACTTCTAACAGTATAGAACATGTTTCAACATTACCTGAAAATAGCGTGGCGAAACCTGCGCAAGTACAAGACCCAAACCGTTGTCAGCGTATTGGGCCTGGCTATCGGCTTCACGGCGTTCGCGTTCACCCTGTCGTGGATCCGGTACGAGATGGGGTACGACAAACACACTCCCGATGCGGATAGGGTCTATAAAATACTTAGGGTAAATGAGAGGAAAGAAGGCGGCTTTGACTTCTTGCTTCCTGATGCCTTAAAGATGTACCTGGAAAGTTTCCCTGAAATTGAAGCGGTAACCGCCATCAGTACAACCAGGGGTGAATTTAAGAGAAATGATGAACTGTTTATGGATAATGTGCATGTAATGCTTGCCGACACATCATTCTTCAAGGTGTTTTACCCGGGTGTACAAATAGACTACCCGGCAGAAATATTGGATGAGCCCGAGTCTCTAATTTTTTCAACCACGGCAGCCCAAAAAATCGGCTTGTCGCCCTCCGATATCGGGTGTTATAATAGCAGGTTAGACGCTATCGTCTTGGGTATTGCTCCCGGGACGGTCAACAAGCAAACGAATGTTCCCTTTGACGTGATGACCGTTAGCCCCGTGGAGGTAAATCCCGAATGTCCCTGGTGCTATTTTTCACGTCGCATGTACGCGCGGGTTCATAAGAACGTGGATATGGAGGCCCTCGCGGCAAAATTAGATTCGCTGTATATCGAAGAAGCGTTACAAGGCGTTATGTCATACAAGCTTGTCCCACTGAGGGAGGTGCGTTACAAACACCCCGAGGATAGGGCAAAAATAAAGCATGGTCATTTGCGAATTTTCGTTGTCGTATCGCTGTTGGTCATTCTTAGCGCGTTGTTCAACTACCTGATGTTGTTCGTGAATAAAATCAAGATCAGAAACCGCGAACTGGCGTTGCGAAAAGTAAACGGTGCTTGCAACAGGAAGCTGGTGATGTTGTTACTGATTGAAATGGGGTTGATTTTGCTGTTTTCACTGTTTATCAGCGGGGTTTTATCGGAGCTGCTGTACGCCCCGTTTGTGAAGTTGTCGGAAATTGAAGCCACGAAATCATTCCTGATAAAAGAAATCGTGCTATATGGCATCGGCGTGTTCATCCTTTCCATTCTGGCCGCCTCGATCCCGATATCTGTTTTCATGAAAAGAAGCGTGGCAAACACGCTTCATCCCGATACGAAAACTTTCGCCGGGGTTAAAAACGGCTTCGCGCTCACCAGCCTCTTTTTGCAACTTACCGTCGGCACTTTATTGATTTTCAGCACGCTCGTTTTCCTGTATCAATTTAAAAAGCTGAACGAAAAGGATATTGGGTTCAACAGGTTTAACATCATGAGTTTTCAATGTAATGTCTCGTTGACCAAAGATGAGCTTCGCAAAATACCGGGCGTGGAAGAGGTGATTTTCTTTTCCAACCAATTCCTTCCGAGGGGCATGACGTCACACTTTGGTTATAAAACCGAAAGTGGCGAGATGATAGAAACCGAATCGTTTCAGATTCACGAGCCGGACTTTATCGATTTTTTCGATATGAAGATATTGGAAGGTAGAAACTTTCACTACGGCGAGACCAATGCCTGCCTGATCAATGAAACCGCCAAAAGGAAATTCGGGTTAACCGACCCGATAGGAGAAAGGGTGAATAATTATACCGTGATTGGCGTGGTGGCAGATATGTATATCGATTCTCCGCTTCTACCGGTTTACCCGTCAACCTATCGGTTACGCGAGTATATGATTACATCGGCGAGTTTTAACCGGGAAACGGGACAATGGAAGTACAACAGTACCCCGATGCCTGATTCGCCAAAAGCCAGCGCATCGATAGGCTTCAATTTATTTGCCTATAAATACTCGCCCGGGAGCAGGGAGCTTGTACAACAAAGGATTCAGGAACTGATCACGAAAAATGGCGGCTCGAGAACATCCTTTAATGATTTGGAAGCGGTTTACGCCGAGTACACGCTCTCCGAGCGTTATCTTTTGACCCTGCTTGGCATCATGACCGGTGTGGCCATCACGATTGCCGTTTTCGGCATCTACTCGATGATCACGCTGGCGTGCAACCGGCGGCGCAAGGAGATGGCCATCCGCAAGGTGAACGGCGCGAAGGCAAGGGAGATCTTGGCGCTTTTCTTCCGCCAGTACTTCGCGGTGACGGTAGCGGCTTGCGCGGTGGCGTTCCCCGTCGGTGTGCACGTGATGCAGCGTTGGTTGGAGCAGTACACCCGCCGGGTGTCGATGGAGTGGTGGCTTTTCGCGGGTGTATTCGTCTTGGTAGTCGCCATCGTTTTCATCAGCATGGCGTTCAGGGTATGGAAGGCGGCCAACGAGAACCCGGCAGAAGTGGTGAAGGCGGAGTAAAAATTTAGAACATGTTTCAACATTACCTGAAAATAGCGTGGCGGAACCTCCGCAAGTATAAGACCCAAACCGTTGTCAGCGTATTGGGCTTGGCCATCGGCTTCACGGCGTTCGCGTTCACCCTATCGTGGATCCGGTACGAGATGTCGTACGATAGCTTCAACCCCGAGGCGGGCAGGATTTACTGTATTGAAGAAGTGAAGGGTGATATGTACCAATTGGGGGAGCAGTTAACTCCCTACGCGTTAAGCACCTACCTCCGGGATAACTTCCCCGAAGTGGCGGCCGCGAGCATCGTTTCTTCATTTCAGGCGGTTTTGCCGAAAGATGCCTCACAAAGTACATGGAACCGGTTTATTCAAGATTGTCGGTTTATAGCTTATACCGATACCGCATTTTTCAGCGTCTTTTATCCCGACATGAAAGTTACTTTCCCCCACCCGTTGCCCGAGGGAGCCGCCATCTTTCCGCGCGGCATCGCCGACAAGTTGGGTATAACACCGCGACACTTCGGGCAAAAGCTTGACTCGTTGGATATAACCCCCATTGCCATCGTGGACGACAAACCGTTACCGAGCAACGTGGCTTTCGGGTTGATGTCTGTTTCCATCCCGGATGAAATATCCCGTTCCTCTTGGGGTTCTTATCGTACAGGTTTCACCTACGTTCGCTTGCACAAAGGCAGCAGTATTGAACGGGTAGAGCAGGCGCTCGATAGCTTACGCGTTGTAACCCAATTCGGCGAGCAAGACCGCTCGTACAAAGTGTATCCCCTCCGCAAGGTTCATTACTTGGCACCGAATAACCAGGCAAACATCAAGTTCGAGGCGTTGAAACAGTTCTCCGTCATCTCGTTGTTAGTGATTATTGCCGCGCTAATAAACTACATCATGTTGTTTGTCAGCCGCGTGAGGATGCGGTGGCGCGAGTTCGCGTTGAACAAGGTAAGCGGCGCGTCAGACAAGGAGATTTTGCTGTTGCTGCTTCACGAGTTTTTGATTACCCTGCTGGCAGCCATATTCGTTGGCGGGTTACTCACGGAGTGGCTTTTCCCCACGTTTAGTCGTTTCTCGATGATCGTGGCCCCCAAAAGCTACTTCCTCGTGTCGGTATTCTGGTACAGCTTGATCATTATCGTTGCATCAACGTTGGTTACCTTCGGGATGATTCGCGGGTTCGTGAGCCGGAGCATTCGAGAAAACATCACTCCCGAGACGAAGTTACATCGCGGGTTTCGCCTAAATTTCTCGCACGTGGCCATTTTCGTCCAGTTGGTAATCGGCGTGTTGCTGATTTTTTGCACCGCCGTGGCATTCAACCAGTACCACCTGATAGACCAACGCGTCGGGTACAACCGCAATGGGCTTATGGTTTTTGGAATGAACGAGGAGAACATACCCGTCTCCGAGTTTAAAAAGCTCCCGGGCGTGGGCGATTTTATCGTCAATTCGGAGAGTTTTTTCTCGCTAGAAAGAAGCAGAAATGCTCGTCCCATTGAAGTGGTTGACAAAGACCAGCGTGCTGAAACGCATGCCCTTGTTTCCCGTTACGTGAGTGCAGATTTTCGAGACTTCCTTCGTATCCCTTTGTTGGATGGGCGGGATATGCTTCCCTCGGAACGCTCGGCCTACTTCATCAATGAAACCGGGAACAGGGAATTGGGAGGCAACGCGGTAGGCAAAACGATTCATGGCAGCCCCATCATCGGTGTCATACCCGATTTGCAAGTATCCAGCGCTTTGGAAGTAATTCAACCCACGCTTTACCGACTGTCATGCCATGATAACGAACAGCTGGTTGGAAATATCACGTTTCGTTGCGAAAACGACAGCATAAAAAAACGGGTGGACGATTGGTTCTCGAAAACGTTTCCCAGCAGGGAATCTCAATTTCAACCAGGTGTTAACTTGGCAGGATATTGGTCAAGGGATATTGACAAAAGCTTCAAAGAATACACCAAGTCGGAGCGAAACTTACTGATGCTGGTCGGCATCATGACTGCGGTTGCCATCTTGATCGCCGTTTTCGGCATCTACTCGATGATCACGTTGGCGTGCAACCAGCGGCGCAAGGAGATGGCCATCCGCAAGGTGAACGGAGCGAAGGCAAAGGAGATCTTGGCGCTCTTCTTCCGCCAGTACTTCGCGGTGACGGTAGCGGCTTGCTTGGTGGCTTTCCCCGTCGGTGTGCACGTGATGCAGAGATGGTTAGAGCAGTACACCCGCCGGGTATCGATGGAGTGGTGGCTTTTCGCGGGCGTGTTCGTCTTGGTGGTCGCCATCGTTTTCATTAGCATGGCGTTCAGGGTATGGAAAGCGGCCAGCGAAAACCCGGCGGAAGTGGTGAAAGCGGAGTAAACATTGAAATGTAAAGATAAAAATCGTATGAAAACAAAAGCAGTTTTAACTATTTTACTAGTTGCCGTGGTGATGGCAACGCGAGCGCAAGGAATAGGGCCGTTTACCCTGCAAGGGAAGATAAGCAATGTTTCAGACCCCCGGTTACTTTTCTTTATTGAATCCAAGAGTGGATTAAGTGAAATTGATACCATCTCGTTGCAACCCGACGGGAGTTTTCATTACACCACGAACAAAGTCACTTACCCGCAGAGAACAAGCCTTCAGAATAGGGATATACAGGTAAATGATTTTTTTATCGCCCCGGGGTATCAACTGACCATCACAGGAGACGGGAAGGATTTTTTCACCTTGGTGAAAACAACGAGAATAGAAGGTGCCGAAAGTAATCGCTACAAGCAATTGCACGATTCCATTAGGATTGCCCGCATGGATATGACAAGTTGGTCCGATTTGAAAGGCGACTCTTTGCTGCAATACATCCGGGCGGAAAAGCATTTGACAGATTCGCTTGAAAAAGTGGTTTTCCATGATAAAGAAACCACGGACCCGTACTTGGGTCATTTTGGTCGAATGACCTATTTCGACAACCTGTTTAACCGCCTTTACATGCTGGCGGCAAACGTGAACTGGGGATCTTTAGACGAGGAAACGGCTTACGCTTTCGCCGCGGAAATAACCGATAAAGCCATTCTCGATGATCTGTTCGATGAAGAGTACATGATTTCAGAAACCTACAAAACGTGGTTTTTAGATGAATACAGGAGAGCTTTAGAAGCAAAGGATGCCCGGGAAAACCCGTCGCGAGAAAACAGTCGATTTCATCAGCTGGAAATAATAAATACCGAGTTCCGGGGAAAAGCCAAGGAGTTTTCCCTGTTCAGGTTTATGCGTGATGGCTTGAAATACAACGTCAAAACAATGGAGCAATTGAACGAGTACAAGTCGGCTTTCGCGCCCTATATCTCCAACTTAACCGACCCTGACTACAAGCAGGTTATAGCCAATCTTTTTAGAGAAAAAGAGGAATTTTTAAGTGCTACCCGAGTGGGGCAACCGGCTCCCGATTTCACCCTCGAAAGCAACACCGGGGAAACCTACTCGTTAGCGGATTTTCGTGGGAAAGTCGTTTATATCGATTTATGGTCCAGTTGGTGTAGACCGTGTAGGGAAGAAATTCCATCGCTCCGGGAACTACACGAGAAATACAAGAATGACCATCGAATAGCCATTATCGGTATTTCCGTGAGCGATAGCTTTGACAGGTGGCAAAAAGCACTTTCCGAGGACAAGCCCGAATGGTTGCAACTCTTTGACTCTGACGGTGCCGTTGATGCCGCGTACGAAGTT
>DUPB01000009.1 GCA_012838585.1 Bacteroidales bacterium | reverse complement strand
GCTTAATTCATGAGACTTCACAACCGCTTCATTTGCTCTTTTGCCGATTTGTCATTAATTTTAAGGGCTTGATTCATGAACTCTTAACTAAAACACCGTTCTATATGCGCAAAGCTGCTTTTTGGCTTTTGATCACGGCGACTTGTTTTTCAGGTTGTCAGGATGAAACGGAGCCAAACCATCCATCAGGTACACAAGTCGTTTTCTCTTCTGAAATTCTGGAAGAGGCTGAAACAGAAGTAGAGGGTATCACTACCCGCTGGGGTAAAGGGGATCAGATCGGTCTATTCACAAGCAACCAGCGAACCCACGTCAATGTCCCGTACGGTACCGATGGAAGCGGCATTTTCAGTTCTGCCGCCCCTATCTACCACCCGGAATCCTCTCAACCTTACGACTTCGTTGCCTACTACCCGTACAACCCTTCACTATCGGGTAACGAGTTAAACATCGACCTCGCTCGCGACTCGCGCGTTGTCCTATACAGCAACAACATCAAAGGGGTACACAAGGGAAATAGCACGCGAGAGAACAAACTCCTGTTTAAACACGTGCTTCCCAGGATATACCTGCGGGTGATCGCGCCTGACGACCCAGGTAATCTGGCCGGGCTTACGGTACGGGTGAAAGGACTCTCTAAAGCAACCCTCTCCCTAATGGATGGGCTGCTGAACATTGATGATTCGTCGGTAGCCACCTATCCGCTCCCGGTAGAAAGAAACGGGAACGAGGCAGTCGTGAGGGGAGCCTTCTTCCCCTCCTCGCCCGGCGAAACAGAGGTTCACCTCGCGTTAAACGGGCGGGATTACCGCTGGGTGATCAACTCGGAGATTCACCCCGATCACACCTATTGTTTCCTTGTAGAGCAGCGGGCTGGAAATGTTAGGGTGACCCACACGTATACCCCTTTCGCGAACGGGGAGAGCTACACCCTACGCCCCAATCAACTCGAACCGGGAAAAACTTCACCCCCACCCTTGCTTTACATGGAGACACCCGTTCTCACTTCAGGTGAGTTACCTTCAAACAGCTACCAGGTAACACATATGATAACAAACAGCAACTGGGTAAACAGCAGCGCGTTCAGTGGCGAGATGCGCAACTATACCGTCCATTTCAACACCCAAGATAGCTACCCGGTTTGGATAGCCTACCCGCTCCACCCTGCCTTCATGAAGTCAGGCAACCGAACGGATCACTGGCAATACGACCCGCTCGTGCCGATTCAATATCAGCCCAATCTTTTCGGACATTGGGAGGGATACGGAATCAGTCGGGGCCACATGCTCCCCAGTGGCTCGCGCAGCGCCAGCCGCGACCTAAACCGAACCACCTTCTACTTTACCAATATCGTGGTGCAAGACAGCAAGATGAACACCTCCACCTGGAATGACCTGGAAGAAAAGGTGCGTTACTGGAGTAGACAGACCACGCAGTATGACACGCTCTACGTGGTAACGGGAAGCCTTCTCCCCACCCCTCCCGAGGCGATTACCTACGCGAGTGACGCGTTCGGCCGGAAAGCTGCTAAGCCCAAGTACCTATACAAAGCACTCTGCCGGAAAGAGAAGCAAACGGGGAATTATCACTCCATCGCTTTCAAGATGGAGAACAGCTCCACCAGTACCCATTACACGAGAAACGTGATCGCGGTGGAGCAACTCGAAAAAGAGAGCGGATTTACCTTCTTCCCCAAGCTGCCCGAAGCGGTGCAGAAAGAGGTGAAGAAGCAAGCCAACCTGGGCGATTGGCAGTAACGCCATCCGCGAAAGAATCAAATCACCACACCTAATTTAGGTGGGGAGAAGAGAAGGAAAAAGAGAAGAGGCGAGGAGGGAATTAAACCCGCTTCTCGAAATCTTGCATGCACTGTACCAAGGCCTCTACCGCCTCCATGGGACACGCGTTGTAGATAGAAGCACGAAAGCCACCCACGGAGCGGTGACCTTTTATCCCCACCATGCCGCGTTCGGTAGCAAATTGCAAGAAATCGGTCTCCTTATCCTTGAAGTCTTCGCTCATCACGAAGCAGACGTTCATCAGGGAGCGATCCTCTTTGGCAGCCGTACCAACGAATAGCTTGTTGCGGTCAATCTCATCGTAGAGCAGGGCCGCTTTCTTCTTAGCGAGTTGCTGCATCGCCGCGACACCGCCCATCTCCTTCACCCACTTGAGGGTTTCATACATCACGTAAATCGAGAAAACCGGGGGTGTGTTGTACATGGAGCGGTTCTTCTCCACGTCGCCAATATGCGAACGGTAGTCAACCATCGAGGGCAGTGGCCGGTCGACATGTCCCAGCAAGTCTTCACGAACTATCACGAAAGCAACACCGGCAGGCCCCACGTTTTTCTGAGCACCGCCGTAAATAAGCCCATACTTGGAGACATCCACCGGGCGACTCATGATGTCGGAGGACATATCGGCCACCAGCGGCACCGGGCTGTCGATATCCTCATGCAGTTCGGTCCCGAAAATGGTATTATTGCTAGTGATATGGAAGTAGTCTGCATCTTCCGGTATCGTGTATCCCTTAGGAATATAGGAGAAATTTTTATCCGCGGATGAAGCCACAACCTCCACCTCGCCATATAGCTTTGCCTCTTTGATGGCCTTTTGAGCCCAGGTGCCCGTCAGCAGGTAGGCCGCTTTCTTCTTCATCAGGTTGGCCGGAACAGTATAAAACTGTGTACTAGCCCCACCTCCCAACAGCAACACCTGATGGGTATCAGGGATGGCAAGCAGTTCCCGCCACAAGTCGGCCGTCTCCTTCATGATTCGCTCCCAACCAGGGGTACGGTGTGAAATCTCAAGAACACCTACCCCCGTCTTATCGAAGTCACGTATCGCCGCGATAGCCGCTTCAGTAGCTTGTTTCGGCAAAACGCAAGGCCCGGCATTGAAGTTGTACTTTATCATATCACTCTGTTTTTATTGTCTGTTTTTTAATCCACTATCGCATGCTAGGGTTGCCATGATAACCCCATGATTAATTCACCTTGAACTGATTGTCACCTCTCTTAAAGAAGGCAACAATCTGGTTCGCGGCGGCAATCCCCGCGTTTTTATTGGAGTCGGCAGTTTGTGCACCCGATTTCTGAGGCGTGGAGAAGTAGCGTTTCCCGAATTTTTCCATGAAATCATCATGTCGATCCGGCTTAAGGTCGGTCACGAACTTAAAAGCAGGACGCTCCTCCATAATCCGGATCAGGTCATCCTCCACGATCAGCTCCTTTCGGGCAGTATTGACCAGCATCCCATCTTCAGGCAACAGCGAAAGGAGGGAGTAGTCCACGATATGGCGGGTTTCTTCGAGCAGGGGCATGTGGAGCGACATGATATCACTGTTTGAAAACAGTTCCACGTTGGTGTAAGCGGTGATGACCCCATACTCCCCCTCTTTGCGGAGGTCGTAATGCGTGAGCGTGGGGGAATAAGCGTACACCGACATATCGAAACCGCGCGCGATGCGGGCCACCTCCTTGGCCACGTGACCAAAAGCGTAGAGTCCCAGGCGACGATTCCTTAACTCGAACCCAACCGTGCTATCGAAGCCGTTCCGCTGCATGTAAATCATCATCCCAAACACCAATTCAGCTACCCCGTTGGCATTTTGACCCGGGGTATTCATCACGATGATGTTAGCAGCAGTGGCCGCTTCCAGATCCACGTTATCGTAACCGGCACCGGCACGAACGACTAGTTTCAAGCGGGGAGCCGCGGCTATTACCTCGCTATCAATCATATCACTGCGGACGATCAGGGCATCCGCATCGGCCACCGCACTGAGTAGCTGCGACTTAGCGCTATAGCCTTCCAGTTTTAGCAACCCGTACCCAGCCGACTCAATAATCTGTTGAATCCTTTCCACGGCTTCCGGAGCAAACGGCTTAGTTGTTGCCAAAAGTACCTTCATAGTCTATTCCTTTCTAATAAAGTTGCAAATTTACAAATTTATAGTCAATAAAACACCAATTTGCGGCAAAAAACGAATAAAGCGAAGATAATTCACATTTTCGGAAGGGATTTGTTCAATATCTGGAATCGTCTTATCTTTGCCTGGCAAATGAATTAGAGCGCACGATGAACAACCCATACCCCTCCACTTTGCTAGAGAACGCGGTGAACGAGTTCGCGAAACTTCCCGGCATAGGTAGGAAGTCGGCCCTCCGCCTGGTGCTTCACATGCTTCGTCAAGATGAAGAGGCGGTAACCCGATTTACCGACACCCTGCTTCGGCTAAAACGGGAGGTAAACTACTGCTCCTGCTGCCACAACATATCCGACACGGAACTGTGCGCCATATGTGCGGACCCTTCGCGTGACAACACGACCCTCTGCGTGGTGGAGAACGTGAAGGAGGTGATGGCCATAGAGCGGACGGTGCAGTTCCGGGGGCTCTACCACGTGTTGGGTGGCATCATATCACCCATCGATGGCATCGGCCCATCGAACCTGGAGATCGCCAGCCTGGAAGAACGGGTAAAAGCGGGCGGGATCAAAGAGGTTATCTTGGCGTTAAGCGCGACCATGGAGGGCGATACGACCAACTTCTACATCTACCGCAAGTTGCAACCTTTCGATGTAAAGGTGAGTATCCTAGCCCGGGGTGTATCGATTGGCGATGAAATCGAGTACGCCGATGAGGTTACACTGGGACGCTCCATCGTGAATCGAGTCCCGTTCAACGAGTCCTATAAGCTCGTTGCCAAATAACCCCGTAAATTGTTTTCAACAACAGTTTAACTTGTCACCCATCAATGTAGTATGAGGAGTAAAATGGACAGAGGAAGGAAAATTGATGAAACAATTCGGCTTCTGAAAAAGCATTACTGGGGCAACATCCTTATCTTGTTGCTCCTTTTCCTACCCGTGACACTTGGGATGCTCCCATTTTTCGATGGGAGTAAAATGGTGAACCTAACGGTAGAGATGTACGACATCGTGATCACGCTTATCGCCATCCCCTTGTCGTTGAAACAGTTTGGGGACAAGGTAAAAAAAGCGACCCGTCCCATGGAGGTGGAAGACGCCATCCGCGTATACAAGAGGGCATCTTTCTGGCGACTCTACACGTTGAGCGTAATCACGTTGGTACAGATCTTGCTTTTCGGACTGTCAGGAAACAGGAATTTCTTCTGGCTCACGGTGGTGTTGTTTACCGTGTTCCTGTTCTGTAAGCCATCATACGTTGAGCTGGCGGCCATGACCGAGCAGGTTGACAACGAGAAGAGGACGAAAATGGACGACACGGGGGAAAGCCATTACAGCGAAGAGAGAACGAACGACGAGGACGGGGCAAATCCCAAAACGATGGAACCAATGGAGGAGCATACGGATAAGAAGCTGGCAAACGATGGGAGCGCTGAAGATGAGAAAGGAAAAGGCGATGAGCAAACTACTTGAAAACGATATGATACGCCTGCGGGCACCGGAGCCGGAGGACTTGGAACAGTTCTACCGATGGGAAAACGACACCGACTCGTGGACATTGGGGGCTACGACCGCCCCCTTCTCGCGGTTCACCCTCAAGCAGTACCTCATCGAATCTCAGCACGATCCCTATAGTGACAAGCAGCTGCGGTTGATGATCGAGTTAAAGGATAGCGGTGAGGCCATAGGAACAGTCGACCTGTATGACTTTGACCCCTTTCATCGCCGCGCCGGTGTGGGTATCTTGATCGATCAGGCATACCGTGAACAAGGTTTCGGCTACCAAACGCTCAAGCTACTTGAAGCGTACGCGTTCACCTTTCTGGACCTACATCAACTCTACGCGGTGGTTTCTCATGACAACCACGCGAGCACCCGGTTGTTTCAAAAGGCAGGATACGTGCCGGCTGGGCAGTTGGTCGACTGGCTTTCGACAGGAGGTGAGTTCAAGGATGCGGTATTGTTACAAAAGATAAACCATTGAGCCATGCAGGATGATATCCAAAAAGCGCTGGAAGTATTGAGAAAGGGAGGCCTTATCCTCTACCCTACTGACACCATCTGGGGCATAGGGTGCGACGCTACCAACGAGGAAGCGGTCAAAAAGCTGTACGCGCTAAAACAGCGAGACGATCGCCAGTCGATGCTCGTATTGATTGATCGCCCGGAACGTCTGCAAGCTTACGTGCAGGAGGTTCCCGACATCGCGTGGGACCTGATCGAGCTGTCTGACCGGCCACTCACCCTTATCTACGATGGTGCCAAAAACCTGGCCCCCAACCTGATCGCCTCGGACGGCTCCATTGGTATCCGCGTCACCAACGAGTCCTTTTCCCAAACGTTATGCCGCCAGTTCAGAAGGCCTATCGTCTCCACGTCGGCCAACATTAGCGGCACACCACCCCCCGCTCGGTTCAATCAAATTCAAGATGAGGTGATAAACGGGGTCGATTATATCGTTACCTACCGGCAAGATGACCCAAGTGAAGCGAAACCCTCGGGCATCGTGAAGCTGGGATACGACGGCACCGTTCGCGTGATTCGAGAATAAGTTTCACCGTTACTTATGACCCACTCAATGAAATTCAACGAACTACTGAACCGATTTTTCATCTGGCGCACAGCCCATATCAAAGAACACCACTTCCTGCTGGTGATCTGCTTCCTGGTAGGCATCCTCACCGCTTTGGCTGCATACGCCCTCAAATCGGCCATCCATTTTTTCCAGGTCTTCCTCACCAACCACTTCAGCCAGGAGACCATGAACTTCTCCTACCTCCTCTTCCCCATCGTGGGCATACTCATCGCGGGGCTATACGTGCGGTACGTGGTGAAAGACGACATCAGCCACGGCGTTACCAAGATCTTGTATGCCATATCGCAACGCAAGAGCCGGATCAAGCCGCACAACACCTACACCTCCCTGATCGCCAGCTCTATCACCATAGGCTTCGGGGGATCGGTAGGTGCCGAGGCCCCGATCGTGCTCACCGGGTCGGCCATCGGATCGAACCTGGGCAGCTTCTTCCGGCTGGAGCAACGTAGCTTAATGATCCTGGTGGGGTGTGGCGCGGCCGGAGCCATCGCGGGCATCTTCAAAGCACCCATCGCGGGCATCCTCTTCGTGATCGAGGTATTGCTGCTCGACCTCACCATGTCCTCCATACTTCCCCTTCTGTTAACCGCGGTTACCGCCACCACCGTATCGTACATCCTCAACGGGATGGAGGCCATGTTCGCGTTCTCACAAGTTGAGCCGTTCATGCTCGATCGCATTCCGTTCGTCATCCTACTGGGTATCATCTGCGGCTTCCTATCGCTCTACGTGGTTCGGTCGATGAGCTGGTGTGAAGGCAAGTTCGCCAAGCTGCCGCCATGGAAACGATTCGTGCTGGGGGGTAGCATGTTGGGCATTCTCATCTTCCTCTTTCCACCGCTCTACGGGGAGGGATACAACACCATCAATACCCTCTTGGCGGGGGGCGATCAGTTCCAGTCGCTGACAAACGAGAGTCTCTTCTACAATATCGAAAACCCCTGGGCCATCGTGATCTTCCTGGTGTTGGTCATCCTGTTCAAGGTATTCGCCACCAGCGCTACCAACGGGGGTGGGGGCACCGGCGGTGTTTTCGCTCCCACCCTTTTCCTGGGGTGCATCGCCGGGTTCGTCTTCTCCTACACCTTGAATCAACTGGGATACACCATCTACCTGCCGCAGGAGAACTTCGCCCTGATGGGCATGGCAGGGGTGATGACCGGGGTGATGCACGCCCCACTCACGGGCACCTTCCTTATCGCGGAGCTGACCGGCGGATATGACCTTTTCCTGCCCCTGATGATCGTCTCGGTTGTTTCGTATGGCACCATACTGATTTTCGAGAAACACAGCATCTACGCGAAACGGCTCGCCAAACGGGGTGAGTTAATCACGCACCATAAGGATAAGGCTGTACTCACTTTCCTGAAGATCGAAGAGCTGCTGGAAAAAGATATACCTACCGTGACCCCGGAGATGACGCTAGGTGAAATGGTAAAGGTAATATCGACCTCCAACCGCAACATCTTCCCGGTGGTAAACAAGGAGAACGTGCTAATGGGACTGGTAATGATGAACGATATACGGAACATCATGTTCCGACCGGAGCTGTACGACAGGTTCACGGTGCAAAAATTCATGGTCGGTGCCCCGGCGCAAATCAACATCAATTCGACCATGGAAGAGGTGATGGACACGTTCGAGAACACCAAGGCATGGAACCTGCCGGTAGTAGACAACCAAGGGGTCTACCAAGGGATCTTGTCGCAGTCCTCGGTCTTCAACTCCTACCGTGAAGTGCTGGTCGACACCTATTCCGATATCACCGAATAAAACGAAGCAACAATACCGCATGCGAGAGTTGATGAAGTAATAAAGCTTCAACAGGGAATAAAACAATCGTATGAAAAGTAAGGAAAAAGTGAACGAAACAATGACGGAGAATAGGAACAAAACGGGTGAAAAAAGCCCACGGATTGTTTTCATGGGGACGCCCGAGTTCGCGGTAGAATCGCTGAAAGCACTGGTCGAGCAGGGCTATAACGTGGTGGGGGTCGTTACCACACCCGATAGGCCGGCAGGGAGGGGATACAAGCTCCAACCCTCGCCTGTGAAACAGTATGCCCTGGAACAGGACATACCCCTCCTACAACCCGAGAAACTGAGAGACCCGGGGTTTTTAGAGGAGCTAAAGGGATGGAAGGCCGACCTGCAGGTGGTGGTGGCGTTCCGGATGTTGCCGGAGGTGGTATGGGGCATGCCGCCGATGGGTACGTTCAACCTCCACTCGTCGCTGCTACCCCTTTACCGCGGAGCCGCCCCCATCAATTGGGCCATTATCAACGGGGAGACGGAGACCGGGGTCACCACCTTCTTCCTCTCCCACGAGATTGACACTGGCCATATCATCTATCAAGAGAGAACCACGATCGAGGAGAGCGACACCGCGGGGTCACTTCATGACCGACTAATGACCATGGGGGCACGACTGGTGCTGAAAACGGTGGACGCTATTGCCGAGGGTACAGCCCCCTCCCTGCCTCAAAGCGAACTGGTTACTGACGAGGCATTGCTTCCGCCGGCGCCCAAGATATTTACGGGGGATTGTCGCATCGATTGGAACCAAAGTGTCCGAGAGGTCTATAATCTAATCCGTGGCCTATCGCCCTACCCCGCCGCCTGGACCAAACTCTACCCGGGTGATGAAGAGGAACCGCTTCGGGTAAAGATTTACGGTTGCGAGATTGTTGAGAATGTCGGACAAAGAGTTGAATACACTGGACGGGAAGGTAAAACCGCTGGGGAAGAACCTGAGCGCGTGAGACGGGAAGGCGAAACCATTGGACGGGAATCCCACGACGCTGGAACGATCATAACCGACAACCGCTCCTTCCTGCACGTGTCTACCCGCAACGGAACACTGGCCATCAACGACTTACAGGCATCTGGCAAGAAGCGACTACAGGTAGGCGATTTTCTAAATGGGTACAAAATCAAAGAAGAGGCCTACTTCCGATAGACCTCTTCACATAAAACCATGTTACTGACGTCAAGCCACGTCACCACTTATAAGTTAACCCGAAGCTCAACGTCTGGTTAAACTGCCAGTATTTGAGCTTGGGATCGGCCGGAACACTATCATCGTACCGCATGTGCAGGTACATGGTGGTAGAGAAGGCGTTGCTTAACGCCATATTGAGGGTATTCTCTATCTCCGCTACCACCTTACTATACGGGGTAAAGTAGTTCATTCTACACCTCCAGTCAATATACCGAGTGATATTGTACGTGAAGTTCGCGGAGATGGTAGTACCAAAATCCAGCAGCGATTTCTCCCCTTCCGGGATACCATACCGGGTCACGTTCACCGAATCGCTCATAACGTAGCGGTGGCTCAGGGATATGGGAGAGATGGCTAAATCCAAACTGAAACGCCGGTGCCGCACCTTTTTCGATGGCTTATTGAAGTTGTATTTCAAACCAACCCCCACGGTAGTATATAACGGGGAGAGGAGGGTCGACCTCAACTTGGTCGAGTTCACGGGGTAGCTGTGAAACAGCTGCGATTTCGCCTCCACGTTCATCGAGTAGGACCACCCCTTGAGGAACGCATCCACCCCGAAGTCACCGTAATACCGAATCATATCATTTCCAATACGGTAGTGCCTTATGGTATCATCGGGGGCATTAAACACTTGAAGGCGCCACTCCAACAGGTTGTTGAACTTGACTTTATTTCTCTTATAGTTAGCCCTTAACGCATTATAGCTGTTGATATTGAGGTTGTTGGTCCCTCCCTTGTGCCAGTTCTCCGAGAAACGGTTCTGCGAGAACTGGAACGAGTGCTGGCCCGATGTCACCCAGTATTTCCGGTCGATGGTAGCCCCTTCCACGCCCGGCGCTTCCAGAGAGAAAGAGGTCTCAACTTTCAACAACTCCTTGAACGGGTTATGGGTCTCCCTCACCAGCTCATCCCCATCCGAGGTCGAGGGTAGCGCATCAAAGTTCACCACCGAGTAGCGAAGTCGGTCTGGGTAGGTTGAATAGTAATAACGACGTACCGCACGGGTAAAATCTAGGTGATCTAGCTCGGGGGCAAACGTTTTCTCCGCCGGGATCAACAGTCCCGTTTCCGGCATCTCCTCTTCGATGGGATACAACGAGAGGTTGTGAGGCAATATCTGTCCCGTAAAGATCATCGGCAGGAATAGGGGGCTGTAGAATATCGTGTCACGGAACGTGAGATTCTGCATTGACTCAGTATCGTACGAGTAGAGTGGCAACTGCAACGTCCCATTCTCCTTTCTCACGTAGAGCGAGTCGAGAGCGTTACGGAAAACGGAGTGGGGAAGCAGGGTCGAATCACTCCATACCATGCTGTCAGACGGTGCAGTCAACCATCCGGCAGTCTCTCTCTTTGGAAGCGTGTCATTCAATAAAACAGGGGGATCTGTTAGAATAGACTGAACAACTTGTATCGTTTTCCCTCCGGGAGTGGTCCCGGTACGGGCCACTTCCTGCCGAACCCGCTTGCCTATATCTGTTATCTCGTGAAAAATATCGGTCGTATCCGGTACCTCCACTGGGTTGGGTACTGCCCCCGTGGCAAAAGCCATCGAGGTCAATACCGAAAAGAGAATTACCAACAAAGAAAGAAATGTTCGTTTCATACGATTATTGTATTCTTTTACATTTCGGTGTATGGAACTATTCCGTTAAGCCAAATGAGCATTGGACAAGTTTACTTGGACAAGGCCATGGCGAGGAATAGTCTAACTTTAGTGAACCTTTGATATTTAATCAACCGGTTTATACCCATTCCGCGATGCAAAGATATTAAAAAAAACTATCTTTGTACCGGTTTACCCGTTCTCTTATGTTTGTTTAAGGGTAAACCTTACGATGCGGTGCACCCAAAAGAAACCGTACTGCATTGATAAAATGATATAAAACAATCCTATAACTGAGAAACGTATGAAAAAATTATCCCTTACCTTGCTGATTGTTGCCGGGGCAATGGCACTCTCCAGCTGCCGGGGCTACAACCGGATGGTCGAAAAACAAGAAGCGGTCACCTCGCAATGGGGTAACGTGCAGAACGCGTACCAAAGACGGGGCGACCTGATTCCCAACTTGGTAAACACCGTTAAAGGCTACGCCGAACATGAACAAGAGACCTTCACCCAGGTCACGGAGGCGCGTGCGAAAGCCACGCAAACGGTAGTAGATCCCGAAAACCTAACGGAGGAAGCACTGAAGGAGTACCAGCAAGCGCAGAACCAGATTAGCCGAGCCCTGGGAAGGTTGCTGCTCATCCAAGAAAATTACCCGGAGTTGAAAGCCAACCAGAACTTTATGGCTTTGCAAGACGAGTTAGCCGGTACCGAGAACCGGATATCGGTAGAGCGTAACCGCTTTAACGAGATGGTGCGCGACTACAACGCCTATATCCGCAAGTTCCCCCAAATAATTTACGCGGGCTGGTTCAAATTCAAACCCAAGGCCTATTTTGAAGCGGTAGCGGAGGCGCAAACTGCACCCGAGGTGAAGTTCTAGTTCAACTTGTGTACCTGTCGATGGTTGAAGCTTTCAAGCTCGACTGAAATAAAGTTTCAAGACAGAATGCTAAAAAAAGAGGAACTCCATACCGTTTCTGCCGCCATCCGCGATGCCGAAGCCCGCACCTCTGGAGAAATACGGGTATGCGTGGCACGGCGTTGTCATGGCGATCCCCTGGAAGCCACTTACCAGAAATTCGTCCAATTAGGGATGGACGAGACCCGGCTGCGGAACGGCGTGCTTATCTACGTGGCTCCTGCCGATCAAAAGGCCGCCATCTACGGGGACCAGGGTATCGAGGAGTTGCTCGAAACACCAGGGTTTTGGGACGAGGTGCTGGCGGAGATGCTCTCCTACTTTAAGGAGGGGCAAATCGTAAAAGGCATTTGCCGTGCCGTAACACGGGTAGGCCAGTTGCTCACCACGCGTTACCCGATTACAGAAAACGATGTAAACGAGTTAAGCAATGAGGTGGTTATTGACAAGTAGGTCCCGTTTACAGTGGGTCATCCTGCTGTTAACCATAGTTCCCCTACTTCCAAGGGCGTTCGGACAAGACATCCCCGACCCGATGTATCCCTACCGGCTGGTGAACGATTTCGCCGAGATATTCTCGCCGACCGAACGCCAGGCATTGGAGCAAAAGCTATTGGCCTACAACGACTCCACCTCCACCCAGCTTTACGTGGTCACCGTGAGCGACTTAGGGGGATACGCCGCGTCTGACTTCGCCTTCCGCCTCGGCGAGAAGTGGCAGATAGGCCAAGCTGGTAGGGACAACGGGGCTGTTATCCTTATCAAGCCCAAGGTGGGGAACAGCCGTGGCGAAGCCTTTATCGCTACCGGGTACGGGCTGGAAGCTAAAGTCAACGACGCGTTCGCGGGTCGGGTCGTACGGGAGCAGATGATTCCCTACTTCATGGAAAACGATTACTTCGGGGGAACCAACGCCGCGGTGGACGCCTTGATAGCCCGTCTCTCCGGGGAGTACCGTGCAGAGGAGGAATCCGAAGGGGGAGGAATCTCTTGGGTTGTGGTTCTACTTGTTTTGCTAGCCATCCTGTTTCTCATTTGGGTATCAACCAAGGGAGATCAATATATTGATGGGGATGGTCACCATAGAGGCGGTATGCCGCCATGGCGCTTCCCACCCTCATCCGGCAGAAGGGGAGGCGGTTTCACTGGTGGCTTCGGTGGAGGTTTTGGCGGAGGCTTTAGCGGCGGTGGGGGCTTTGGAGGTGGTTTCGGAGGCGGTGGAGGTGGCCATTTTGGTGGTGGAGGCGCCGGGGGAAGCTGGTAAGATGGTAAAATGATAAAAGAGAGACCGCGAAGGTGTAGAAAGTACCACGAAACTAGGAAGGGGAACTGGTAACATGAACCAAAAGAAACCATTGATCACCGTGTTGGGTCCCACGGCAAGCGGTAAAACTGCCCTCGCGGTGCAACTCTCTTACCATCTGGATGGAGAGGTACTTAGCGCCGACTCTCGGCAGGTATACCGGCGGATGGATATCGGTACCGGCAAAGATCTATCGGAATACGTGGTGCAAGGTCGCCCTATCCCCTACCACTTGATCAATATCCGGGAACCGGGGGACAAATACACGCTCTTCAATTACCAACACGATTTTCACCAGGCCTACGAAGATATCCTCACACGCGGGAAGCAGCCCATCCTTTGCGGGGGGACGGGACTCTACATCGAGTCGGTACTCAAGGGGTACAATCTGCCCGATGTACCCCCCAACCCGAAACTGCGGGCTGCGTTAGAAGAGAAATCGCTATATGAGTTGGGGGAACTGTTGAGCAACTACCGCCCACTTCACAACACCACCGACACGAAAAACAGGAGGAGGGTCATCCGTGCCATCGAGATCGAGCTGTTCAAATCACAGCGAGGAGAGACGGACACCTCTTTCCCCGCGATCGAGAGCGTTATCGTGGGACTCACGATCGACCGGGAGGTCAGGCGCACCAACATCACGGCCCGTTTGAAAGCCCGGCTACAGGAAGGGATGGTAGAGGAGGTGGAACAGTTACTTGAATCGGGGGTAACACCGAAAGACCTCATCTATTACGGTCTGGAGTACAAGTTCGTCACCCAACACGTCATCGGCGAGTTAAGCAGGGAGGAGATGTTCCGGAAACTGGAAATCGCCATCCACCAGTTTGCCAAACGACAAATGACCTGGTTCAGGGGAATGGAGCGGCGCGGGTTCACCATCCACTGGATCGACGCGTCGCTTCCGATGGAACAAAAGGTGGAGCAAACACTTTCTTTCGTGGAAAGGTAAGGAAATCGGCGGAAAAATCGTACTTTTGCCACGTTATTGAAGCATTTCCCTGCACTTTCGTGGGGCAAAGGGATGCCTTCAGAGTGCAGGTGGTGTACGATGTACTTCGCCCTTGCATGTTGTTATTATTCTCTCGATCCTATGATTAAAGGAACCTTTCCTGTCGATCGATTCCAAACGCTCGACACCCCGTTTTACTATTACGACATGGAGCTGCTTCGCACCACGCTCGATACGATAAAGAGGGAGACGGAAAACCGGCCGTTTCACATCCACTACGCCTTGAAGGCGAACGCCAATCCCCGACTGCTAAAACTTATCGCATCATACGGTTTTGGTGCTGATTGCGTGAGCGGCAACGAGATACGGAAGGCCCTCGCTTGCGGTTTTACACCCGACAAGGTGCTCTTTGCCGGCGTGGGCAAAACCGACAGGGATATCCTCACCGGGCTGGAACATGATATCTCCTGTTTCAACGTGGAGTCGCTCCCCGAGTTAGAGGTAATGGATCGTTTGGCGGGAAGGGTCAACAGGAGGGCACGCGTGGCCCTGCGGGTTAACCCCAACGTGGATGCACGTACCCATCGGTATATTACCACGGGGCTCGATGAGAACAAGTTCGGGATCAACGAGCAGGATATCCCGAAAGCCTTAAACAGGGTCGCTAATTCCCCCCACTTGGAGTTGGTTGGGTTACACTTTCATATCGGTTCACAGATTACCGACCTCTCCTCGTTCGAGGACCTTTGCGTGAAGGCACGCGAGTGGCAGAAAAAGCTTCACAAACAGGGCATCAAGCTACCCATGATCAACGTGGGGGGTGGTCTGGGCATCAACTACCACCATCCCAACCATTTCCCAATGGCTGACTTCGAGGCCTACTTCCGGTTATTCGACAGGCACCTTGTGCCGACACCCGGCCAGTCGCTCTTTTTCGAGTTAGGGCGCTCTATCGTGGCCCCCTGCGGATCACTCATTACCCGTGCACTCTACGTCAAAGAGGGAATACGGAAGAACTTCCTGATCGTGGATGCCGGGATGACAGACCTGGTTCGCCCCGCGCTCTACGGGGCATATCACCATATCGAGAACCTAACCTCCGATGAAGAGATAGAGCCTTATGACGTGGTGGGCCCCATCTGCGAGTCGAGCGATATGTTCGCCGAGCAACGGCTGCTGAACCGTGCCACCCGGGGGGACCTGATCGCCATCCGCTCCGCGGGTGCGTACGGCGAAACGATGGCCTCCACCTACAATGGGCGGGAACTACCCGCGAGCTACTTTTCAGACCAACTGTAAACTTACTGATATCACGCTATGAATCAACTAACATCATATATTGCTCAGCTTACGCTAACGGAGTGGCTTCTTTACGGAGGCCTACTCTTCTTCTTTTTGGTACAGATCCTCTTCTATCTCATCGTCTACCGGCGACCCTACCGGTATGAGAAACAGAGAGCCGAGATGCTGGTTGCCGACGACCAACTCCAGGGGATTTCGGTGATTATCACCTCGAAAAATGACGCGGAAGAGCTGAAGGAGAACCTCCCCTACATCCTGGAACAAGATTACCCCAACTTCGAGGTAATCGTGGTGAACAGTGGTTCAACCGATGAAACCGACACGGTGCTTAAGGCTCTCCAACAGGTTTACCCACACCTCTACCACACCTACGTGCCGCCAGGTGCCGACGCGGTCAACGAGAAAAAGCTGGCACTCACGTTGGGTATCAAAGCAGCGAAGCACGACACCCTGCTCTTTACAGAAGCCTACTGCAAACCCTGTTCTACACGCTGGATACGCGAATTTGGGAAAGAGTTCACCAAAGGGAGAGAACTGGTACTCGGATACAGCCGACTTTCACCCTTGTCAGATGTTCCGGTTCGGCGCTTTATCCGGTTCGATAACCTGATGCACCAGCTCGGTTTCCTCTCCATGGCCATAGTCGGGAAAGCCTACACCGCCATGGGAAGGAACGTGGCTTACAAGAAATCGCTCTTCTTTGAACAGAAAGGCTTTTCGCCTATCTTACATATTGATGGGGGGGAGTTCGATCTATTTATTAACCGGGTAGCCCGGGGCAAAAACGCGGGAGTCGTGCTATCAAGGTCAAGCATGACGGAAACCAAGGTGGTAGATCGTTTTTCCACGTGGAGATCCCTGAAATCGAATTACGTCTACACCAAACAGTTCTACCGCGGCTTCGCGGCGCGGCTCTTTAGGTGGGAAACCCTCTCCATGTACGCCTTCTACCTCTTGTTCCTCGTGGTGGGGATTGGAAGCCTTGCCACCGATAACCTTATCGCCCTTGTTACATGCTGCCTGTTGTTTCTTTGCCGACTGGCTGTACAGCTTATCGTCATCAACAATAACAGCCGACTGATGGATGGGAAGAGGTACCACCTGAACCTCCTGCTTTTCGATCTTTCCCGGCCTATCAGCAATGGGCTTTTAAGAATCTACGCGAACCGAAGGAACAGGCGTTAGGAAACAGGAACCATGTCATTTTGTCACCCTTCGGCCAGGTTGCTATTTCGATTGGCTTTTCAACCGGGTCAAAGGGAGATTAAAAAGGGTTTGATCCTGTTTTTTTCGTTAAAAGTGTTAAAACCCGACCATTTCAGGGCAAAGTTGTACGTTATTTGTTCTTAAAGGATGTGTATATGAATAAGGTGTGATTAAACTAAGGCATAGCATAATCGTCTAAGTGAATTACCACATCAACCACACAATAAAAAACAAACATTTAATCGTATGAAACCGATAGGTTCCATACACTTTAATATAAAAATCAGATAATCGTATGAATACAAACAAAACAAAGAACGTGCTGCTTGTCATTTTAGTAGCCGTCATCAGCTCGGTAGTCACGCTGTTAGGGTTTAGCGCCCTGAATAAAAACAGTATTTTTGCCGGTAAAGGCTCAGGCGGGGATTCCTCCGGAGTGGTGTCAAAAGAGATTACCGCCTACTCCAACCAATTCGACCAGGACAGGAACGTGGTATTAACAAACCTCACCACCTCAGAAGGATACCCGGATTTCACGGAAGCCGCCTCACGGTCGGTCGACGGGGTCGTACACGTGAAAACAAAATCGATCTCGCAACAGCAATACTTCAACCCGTTCGACTTCTTCTTCGGGTTTGGTGACCGTACCCCATCACAACCTCGGGAGCAGGTGGGCTTCGGTTCCGGAGTCATCATCTCCAAGGATGGTTACATCATCACCAACAACCACGTGGTAGAACGAGCCACCGAGGTATCGGTCACCCTGAATGACAATCGGGAATTTGTAGCGAAAGTCGTGGGCACGGACACACAGAGCGATATCGCCCTGCTCAAAATTGAAGGAGAGGCGTTCCCCTACCTCACCTTCGGCAACTCCGACGCCCTAGAGGTGGGCGAGTGGGTGTTGGCCGTGGGCAACCCGTTCAACCTCACCTCCACCGTTACGGCGGGGATCGTGAGCGCGAAGAACCGGGGCAACGTGATGGGAGGTGGCCTTGGTATCCAGTCGTTCATACAGATCGACGCGGCCGTTAACCCTGGCAATAGCGGGGGTGCGCTCGTGAATACCCGCGGCGAGTTGGTCGGTATCAACACCGCTATCTACTCGCAGACGGGCAACTTTGCCGGTTACGCTTTCGCGATACCCATCTCCATCGCCGGCAAAATAGCCGCCGACCTGAAGGAGTACGGTAGTGTCCAGCGGGCCTACTTGGGCATCTCGGTACTGAACATCGAAGAGTTGCGACGCACCGATCCGGATAAAGCCAGGGAGCTTTCCCAGTTGAACGGGGTGAAGGTAGACGGATTCTCTGACCGCAGTTCTTCCAAAGCGGCAGGCATAGAGATAGGCGACCTGATTACCAAGATCAACGACGTACCCATCCGAACCTTTGCCGAGTTACAGAATCAACTGAATCGTTATCGCCCGGGCGATAAAGTTGCCGTGACGGTTCTTCGGGATGGCAAGGAGCGTACCTTCGCCGTGGAACTTAAAAACGAGGAGGGCAGCACCGAGATTACCCGTAGTAGCGATGGGCTTAAGGGCTTGGGGGCCACGTTCAACACCCTGTCGGAGGATCGCAAGAGGGAGATGGGCATTTCCAGCGGTGTAGAAGTAGCCAGTGTTGAGAACAACAGCCTTTTCCGCAAGGAGGGAATCAACAAGGGCTTCATCATCATGCGGATGAACAACACCCCCGTGAACAGCGAGGAGGATATTGCCAAGATAGTGGCTGCCACGCGCAATCAGCCGGACGACAAAGTGCTATTAATCGCGGGCTTTTACCCAAGGGGCAGGACCCAGTACATCGCGATCGATCTGTCGCAATTATAGAGAGCACATGGTTAATATTAGTTAATATGTCGTTTTTAGATAACAAAAGCGACATATTAACTGTTTCTTAATAACAACCATCAAAAAGATTTACCGAAGAATATAGGGAACCATAGATGAGACAATTAAAAATTACGAAATCGATCACTAACCGTGAGAGCGCTTCGTTGGACAAGTACCTTCAGGAAATAGGACGCGAAGACCTGATTACCGTGGAGGAAGAGGTGGAGTTGGCGCAGGCCATCAAGAAAGGCGATCGCCAAGCGCTTGAGAAGCTCACGAAAGCCAACTTGCGGTTCGTTGTATCGGTAGCCAAGCAGTACCAGAATCAAGGCCTAAGCTTACCCGACCTGATTAACGAGGGCAACTTGGGATTGATCAAGGCGGCGGAGAAGTTCGACGAGACCCGTGGATTTAAGTTTATTAGCTACGCCGTATGGTGGATACGTCAGTCCATCCTGCAAGCTTTGGCAGAACAGTCCCGCATCGTGAGGTTGCCCCTCAACCAGGTGGGCTCTATCAACAAAATAAGCAAAGCGTTCCAAAAATTCGAGCAGGAAAACGAACGTAAGCCCTCTGCCGAGGAGTTGGCCCAAGAGCTGGACATTCCCGTTGAAAAGGTGATTGACTCGCTCAAGGTATCGGGACGCCACATCTCCATGGATGCCCCCTTCGTGGAGGGGGAAGACAATAGCCTGCTCGACGTACTGGTGAACGATGACGCCCCTGTGGCCGATCAGGCGCTTATCGATGAATCGCTCCAGAAAGAGATCGAGAGAGCGCTCTCCACCCTTACCGAAAGGGAGAGCGAAATTATAAAGATGTTCTACGGGCTTGGCATGCAGGAGATGACCCTGGAAGAGATTGGCGATAAGTTCCAATTGACCCGGGAGCGTGTGCGGCAAATTAAAGAGAAAGCCATTCGCAGGTTACGACAAGACTCGAGAAGCAAGCTTTTGAAAAGCTACTTGGGTTAAGTTTTTTCCCCAGTTTTGCCTGCCTGTCGGAACAAAACGGGTGAAAAGGCATTTTTTTACCAACTTATTGGTAACTTTCTACTTAAAAAGGAGTTTATATAACATTTAAAGTTTTATATTTGCATATTAATGGCTTGTTTTTAGTTGGAGGAGAGCCACATTACATCTCATAAAAGATCACGATCGCGCATTTCATACACGCAGAGTGGCAAAACAAGCTATTGTAAAAAAATATTTAATTCGAGATGAAGGTTATGAAAAAAATAAGTTTACTCCTATTTTCTGCTCTTGTCGCATTCACTATTGGCGCACAAGAGGCACCCAACATCTCTCACGGTACAGTGTACCTGAAGAACAAGAAAAGCGACAACTGGTACATTGGCCTAGGAGGTGGAACCAACATTTACGCGACCAACAGTGAAAAGGATGCCGGCGCAAGCTTGGGAGATCGCCTTGGCTGGATCGGCCAACTGGAGGTGGGACGCTGGAACTCTCCCAACTGGGGGGCACGCCTGGTGATCGATGGTGGCCACATTAAACACGTAGTACCAAAACTACCTGCCGAGCAAAACTGGGTAGGTGGCCATATGGACCTGATGTACAACATCATCAACGCGTGGGGCACCTACAACCCTGACAGGGTGTACAGCTTGATTCCTTACCTGGGTGTCGGGTACATGTACGGATTGGATCAGGACTGGAAGAAACCCAATCCCGATGGCGACCTGTTTAAGAGTCAAAACCAAACGTTGACCTACAACGTGGGGTTAATCAACAACTTCCAACTTTCAAAAAACGTGGCGCTCTTCCTCGAGTTAGGGTTGAGGTTATTCCAAGAAACGTTTGATGGAAGTGGTCTAGGTGGAGACTACGAGTACGACAACATGCTAACCGGTACCGCCGGGATTAAATTTGGTTTGGGTGGAAAGCAAGACTTTACTCCTGCCGAGTTGATGGACTACAACCTGATCAACGACCTAAACAGCCAAATCAATCGCTTGCGTACTGAAAACGATCAGTTAAGGCTGCGACCCGAGTCATGTCCGGAGTGTCCGGAAGTACGGCCCACCACCGTGGTGACGGAAGAGATATACATTCCCAACGTGGTCTTCTTCCGTATCAACTCTTCAAAGATTGATAGGGGACAGGAAGTGAGCGTGTACAATACGGCTGAATACATGAAAGCCAACCCGAATACCAAGGTGAAGATCGTGGCGTACGCCGACAAACAAACCGGTACCCCGGCGTACAACTTCGCACTTTCTGAAAGACGTGCCAAGACAGTTGCCGATGCACTGATTAACGACTATGGTATCAGCAGCAACCGCATCTCTCTCGACTGGAAGGGTGATACCGAGCAACCGTACACAGATAACGCCTGGAACCGCGTGGCTATTTTCTTCGTAGATTAGCCATTGGAAACCAATAGAATCAAACAAAAAATCCCGGCATTCACCTGTCGGGATTTTTTTATTCACATTGGGCGCCTGGAGAGTATTACTCCTTGATATAGACACGTTTAACGCGGGTAGAAACTGATGTGAGGATTTCATAGGGAATAGTCCCGATACGCTCAGCCTGTTCGGTCACCGGTAGTCCCTCGCCAAAGATCAAGACAGTATCCCCCTCTTTGGCCTCGATACCCGTTACGTCTACCATGCATAGGTCCATGCAGACGTTGCCCACGATCGGTGCTAATGTACCGTTAATCAAAACCTTCCCTACCCTATTGCCAAAGCGCCTGTTCAACCCATCGGCGTAGCCAAGGCGAATGGTAGCGATCCGGGCATCGCTCGTGAGCTTCTCTTTCCTACCATACCCCACCGTCTCGTTCAAGAGCACCTCTTTTACCTGTAAAATGGTGGTTTTCAATGAACAAACATTTCTCAATCCCTCCAGCCCGCTCGCGCTCACCCCGTAGAGACCAATACCCAACCGCACCATCTGGTGCTGGCTACCGGGGAAGCGCTCGATGCCCGCGGAATTAAGAATGTGCCGGTCAAGAGAAATACCCAATCCCTCCTCCAATCGATTAGCCGCCTTGCTGAACACCTCCATCTGCTGGTTGGTAAACTCATCGAACGCCCAACTTTCACTGGCCGCCAAGTGAGAAAAAACGGAGCAAACCTGCAACCCCTTCCGAGAGCAGAGCACCCGTACCAAATCGGGAATCTCTTCCGGCAGGAACCCCAAACGATGCATGCCGGTATCCACTTTCACATGTATGGGGAAGCCAGTGATCGCCCGTCGTTCTGCCTCTTTCACAAACGCGTTCAGCACCCGGAAATTATAGACTTCCGGTTCCAAGTCGTACTCGAACAGCTCTTCAAAACCACCCGCCTCGGGATTCAAAACGATGATGGGAAGGGATATCCCTGCCCTTCTCAGTTGTACCCCCTCTTCCGCGACAGCCACGGCAAGGGCATCACAACGGTGGTGCTGCAGCGTCTTGGCCACCTCCACTGCTCCCGCGCCATACCCGTTGGCCTTTACCATGCAGGTGAGCTTCACCCCAGGTTTCAGGCGCGATTTATAGAAGTTGACATTGTGCACCAGCGCATCCAGGTTCACCTCCAGCAAGGTCTCATGCACCCGTTCCTCCAGGAGTGCACCTACCCGTTCAAAATGGTACTCCCTTGCCCCTTTAAGCAGGATCAACTCATCCTTGAAGGTTCTCCAGGTACCCGACTCGATAAAATGGTCCGTAAATGAATAAAAACTTTTCTCCTTCATCGTGAAGAGATGACTACAGCCGCTGATTGCCGGGCCAATACCTATAAGTCGGTGCACCTCCTGCCGCTCCATCATCCGCGCTACCTTCCCGTAGAGTGTATGCGGGGAAAGCCCTGTTTGAAGGATATCCGATAGGATTACCGTCTTTTTCAAGGGACGGTTCATTTTTCGCTGCTGCTGAAAATCGAGGGCAATCTGGATGGAGTTGACATCGGAGTTGTAACTGTCATTGATAAGCAGGCAGCCATTTTTCCCTTGACGGAGGTCCAGCCTCATGGCTACCGATTCGAGCGACTGCATCCCATGCGCTACCTCTTCTGGCGACACCTGCAGGTAGAGCGCAACCGCCAGGCAGGTGATCGCGTTCTCGATAGAAGCCTCATCGGTAAAGGGTATCTCGAAAGCGTGATTTGCGCCTTGATAGGTGTAGTTAATCCTCGTGTATTCACCTCTCCTTTCAACTCTTGATACGTAGAGATGGGCATCCCGGTTCTTCCGAGACCAGGAGAACGCCTGGCTCGACAACCCCATCTGGTTCACGCAGGCCGACACCAGCTCATCGTCCCCATTGTATATCAACACATTGGCATCTATAAACAGCGCAAGCTTCTCCATGCATTTCTGTCGCGGTGAGGAGAAGTTCTCCTGGTGTGCCTCCCCGATATTGGTCAATACCCCGATCGTGGGACGGATAATCGGTTCCAGCCGTTCCATCTCGCCAGGTAGTGACATCCCTGCCTCAAATATGCCCAGCTCGACGGTGGCATCAAGTTGCCAAACCGATAGGGGTACACCTATTTGCGAGTTGTAGCTCCTGGGCGAACGGACAATATTGAACCTTGGCCCCAGCAATTGGTAAAGCCACTCCTTAACGACAGTCTTCCCGTTGCTCCCGGTAATGCCGATAACAGGGATAGTGTACTTGGAGCGATGGGAGGCGGCGATCGCCTGGAGCGCGGCAAGGGGGCTTCCCACCTTGAGAAAGTTGGCGTCGCCCATGGCTCCCCACTCCGGCAAAATCCGGGATACGACGAAGTTGCGTACTCCTGCCTTGTATAGCTCCGGCACGAACTGGTGCGCATCGTTGCTCTTGGTGGTCAGGGCAAAGAAAAGCGTTTCCGCGGGATCGCTCAGTTCGCGGCTATCGGTCAGCAAGCGCGAAATGCGCAACGGCAGGAAAGATTCGGGCGATAAACCCAGGATGGAGGCTATTTCCTGTATAGAGTAACTCATCTCACTGATTATATTTTAGAAACCTGCAAAACGTCCTATTCATATAGCACTCATCTTTACACGAAGCGCACGCATCTCCTCTTCGCACGAGATAAACGGATATTTCCGTTCAAATTCCCTCAGTTTCAACATCGTTTGTTCTGCAAAGGTTTGGTGCGAAGCACTACCTGGGTGGAGGGGGCGGTGGTCGAGCGATTTCCGAATACTTTCCCACTCCCGGTTAATGGTACGGGTTTGTTGGGTGAAGTAGGTCTCCGCGAACCGTTGCCACACGTACTCCACCGCCACGGGCGACGGGTGTATCATATCCTCGTTATAAAAGCGGTAATCGCGCAGCTCGTCCAGCACGATCTCGTAAACCGGGAAGTAGCGAACGACCCCCTCGAATCGCTTTTGCAGTTCATCAATCGCCAGGTGGAGAATCGATTTACTCACCTGGTTCTCATGTGCCCCATCCTTCCAGTGGCGAATAGGGCTAACGGTAAACACCCACTTCACGGTGGGGCGATACTTGGTCATCTCCTCGATCAGTGCGCTCCACTCCTCCACGATATCGTGTACCGAGAGGCGTGCGCGTTGAAAGTCGCTCTCCGGGAACTTATGGCAATTGGCCACCACCTCGCCCGTTTCTTTCCATCGGTACACGTAAGCCGTCCCAAAGGTAATAAACAAAAGGTCAGCCTTTTGCAGCGCGTTGGTTGCCCGAGTGAACCGCGTGAAGATAGCATCGAGACACGCCTGCTTATCGGGAGAGGAGAACTCCCCGTGATGCATGAAACTATGGTATACCCCCTGTCGCCGAACCAAGTCGGCCTCCCCCACCCCCTTGCCTTGCAACAAACGCTGGATGGCGTTGGAAATGGAAAGCGGGTTAAACAAGATGCCGAACGGGTTAACGTCGACCGTGAATTTACACTGCTGCAATTGGGAGCCGATATAGGAGGAGAAGCAGGAACCAAAAAGCATGATCCCCGTGGAATGATTAATCGGCACATCCGATACAGGTATAGCGACACGTGTTCTAAACTCCATCCTGCATAGCTTTCTATCCTACAAAAGTAAGCATATTTACGCAAATACACCAGACGTGGTTACCGATAAATCCCTTTAGGGAGTTAATAGGCAAGGTCGGCGTTTTAGAGCGAAGAGCCTATCATCACGTGAAACAAAAAAAGGCATCCTCTTGATGGAATGAAGTGATAAAGAGACGGGGGAATCAGCTGGCTAAAGGGGTAGGTATAAAAAAAGGAAAGGTTGTCTCACGACAACCAATCTTCATTGTTAACCTTAAATCTAATACCATGAAAAACACGTTGCAAAGATAGTGCTTTTCTGGACAACTTGCTCTTTTTTCCGGGGAAAAAGTGACATGTTTCAGTTATCTTAACCAAAAGTCTAAACTATTAATGGTTTTGAACGATGAAAAGTAACACATGCGGGTATTACTGAACATGCTTGGCCCATTTCTCCGGATCCATACTCGACAGGTAGGTATAAATGCGCAAACAGGCCCACGCGTCAATCGCGGCGTACGACTGTTGTGCCGGTGAAAGCGTGGGTGCCTCCCAGTTGGATATGCGTTGACTTTTAGATATCTTCTTCTGGAAGAGTAGGGCGTATATCTTCTGCAGGCTATTGACCTCAATCCCGAACATATCCACGTAAGACTGCAGGTCGATAAAGTTCTCCGGCCGTTCTCCCGACCGTTGGCGGATGGCCGCGAAGTCGTCGCGCAACGATAGACCAATCTTCCGGATGGCCGGATCGCTCATTAGCGATTCCAGCTCATCCGGATAACCAATCCTGTTGAGTCGGAAGAGGAAACAATCGGTTTTGGTAGCCAATTGCAACAAGGCCACCTTGTTCACCTGTCCCCGTTTAAAGGAAGGTTTGGTTTCGGTATCGAACCCAAGCAACGGCTCTTTAGCAAGGAGCGCCACGGCGTCGGGCACCTGCTTTACTTGATCAATCACGTGAATCTTCCCCTCGAACGTCTCTACCGGGAGTTCCGCTATCTCCTCCTTCGTTATCGTTAATCCCACAACTCCTCCTCGTTTTGCATATCCTCATTGGCAAACGTCCACTCCCTGCTTTTCAACGCGTGCAAGGGACGCAACACGTTCACCAACTTTTGTCCCCAGTAGGTGAAAAAATGCTCCCTGCAAACATACAGCGCATCGTTCATCTGGGCAGTAAGTTCAAACTGGTACACTGAGACCAGGTTCCTCACATCCTGGTATATATCAGCAATCGCTTCCGACACGAAGGAGGTCACCGGGGTATCGCTATACCTCATCTCCTCCACGAACACGTCCAGGTAAACGTTCTCCTCTCCCATCACCCTCTCCACCGTATGTGCCACACGGTTATAGTCCTCCTCTTTCACGAAGGCGGGCAGCTCCTCGCTGAAGGAGGGGACCGTTTCGGGCAACAACCAGGCTTTGAGGTATAACAGCGGCAGCAGTTTCACCATATTGTCAACCCACTCCTCTCTGGCCGGGGTGTTATCCTGCTCCAGGAGGGAGCAGAACTCCACCGCTACCGCCATGAATTCGATTACCTGCTTGTCGTATATAATCGCGTGGTTATCCCTTTTATCCATCCCAATTGCTGTTTTGAACTATTTGAAAAAGTACCATTTTCACACCGGTCACGTGTATAAATAGTGCGGATTACGGGGCACTTACCTGTCAAGATACGATGAACTTGATGCGAGGTAGTACGCTTGAATACGCTACACCCCCCGCCATTACTTATACACGATGTTAGCGGTTATGCATTTATGTCAATCTCTTTTTCCCATTTCCACACTCGGCTCCCACATCGAAATTGCAATGTTTTTTTTATTCTTATTCCAAGTTTTAAAGTCTTCAAAATTTGCAATTCCCTCGTCAATTACAGCCTGATAAATGTCTATTCCTGAATATTTCTCAATCCTCTGCTCGCTTTCCCATTTTATTTTCAAAATTATTTGTCTTTGCTTTTCGGTCAAAACTGATTTTATTTTTTCGGTTACACGCTCAATTACGCCAGCATAAGCCGATTCGTTCTTAATGTGTAT
>DUPB01000083.1 GCA_012838585.1 Bacteroidales bacterium | reverse complement strand
ATGGGTGGCCAATTCGCGCTCATTGCGTATACCCAACAGGCTGCAAGCAAGACCGGTATCATAAAAGTAAAGCTTGGGAGTTTTCAAGATCCTCTTCGAGAAATTTTGGAAATGGGGCCGAAGCACAAACGTTATAAAACTGGTCTCTAAAATGGAAAACCAGGACTTCACCGTCTTCAAATCTACGCCCAACTCATTGGCAATATGGCTATAGTTTAGCAACTGGCCTATCCTTCCCGCGGCCAAACGCATGAACCGTTGAAACTGGTGCAGGTTACCCACGTTGACTATCTGCCTTACATCACGTTCGACATAGGTTTGAATATAGGATGGGTAAAAAAGCGTGGGGTGGATGTCGGCATCGTGTAAACGAGGATAAAATCCCTGAAAGATGCTTTTTTCAAAGTTGTCAACTGCTTGCCCCGACTCCCTTAATTCAGCAATACTCAAAGGTAACAGGTGCGTGATAAAAACCCTGCCTGCCAGCGATTGGGAGATCTTTTCTAAAAGCAGGAAGTTCAGAGAACCGGTTAAGATATATTTACCCGGCCTGTTTGCCTCATCGCTCGCGGTTTGAATATAGGAAAAGAGATCGGGATAGCGTTGCGCTTCGTCAATAATTACCCCCGATTGAAATTGAGACAAGAACAGACGAGGGTCTGATACTGCCGCTTCAAGCGTATCGGGATTTTCTAAGTTCGCGTACTCGTAATCGGGAAAAGTGAGCCGGGCAAGGGTAGTTTTACCCGACTGTCGGGGGCCGGTTATCGAAATAATGGGCATCTTTGACGCCATATCCCGCAATAGTTGGCTAAGTTCTCGTTGTATCATACTGCAAATATAATCTCTCTGCCTTAACGTTTAACTTCGTGCAGGCCGTGTTCTCATTGTATCATACTGCAAATATAATACTCCCTATTGAATTTTGCAAATCTGGAATTGAATTCCAGATCTGCAAAGAAAATGAACCAAACCTGCCAAAAACCTAGGGAAGCACGCAATTTTTCCGCCATTTTGCAGTTATAGGTAGTGATGAAAAGATGGCCATTCTTTCGTATGCGAGGGAAGCTCACTGACGAGTCGCTACATGCGGTAAAGACGAAGCAACGATTCATAGGGTTACTCTTCCCGTTCTTCTGTTGCGCATTCACCGTGCAGGCGCAATGGGATGCCTCGTGTAACCAGTACTGGGCGACACGCGGCTTCTCCAACCCATCGTTTGCCGGGGAGACGGAAACTGTTCGGGCAACGGCATTCTACCGCAAGCCGTGGAGCGGCCTGTCAATCGATATGCCTTTCGAGTTCCTGGGAAGGCGTCATGGTATAGGGCTAATCACCCAGGTGGAGAAGGCTGAAACGGCTGGAACAAGCGACATGATCGGAACGACCGGCAAGAGCGGAGGGCTCGGAACATCTCGCCGGACGGGTGCACCCCGCAACACCTTGATGGCCGCACAGTACAGTTTCAAGCAGAAAGTGGGCAAGGGATTCCTTAACGTGGGCCTTCAAGCCGGGCTCTACGAGGTGGCGTTTATCTCGGGCGACCGCACGGGTATCTCCACCTCCCTCTCATCGATCCAGGGGGTTGACCAGTCGGCATGGGGCGACAAAAAACTGTTCGACGCGGGAGCCGGTGCTTCTTGGACAGCACCCTCGTTCTTCATCGGTTTTTCACTCTTGCATATCAACCAACCCAAGCTCCAAACATACAACCAGGAAGTCACTCCCGGAAGCGCAAGCGACCTACCACAACCATCAGACCTCAATCAACCCTCAGATCTTCCTCAACCATCGTCAGAAGCCAACGACTCCCCCGTTTCACGCATCCCCCGCACCTATAATTTAATGGCGGGGTACAATATTCAATGGCTTCAACCGTTAGAAATACAACCGATGGTGTGGTTGCGAAACAGCTCGGGCAAAACGACGGTAGATGCCACGCTCCGGCTGGAGTACGTCAAGAAGTTCTCGGCAGGTGCCTCCTGGCGTATAGACCAGGGGTACGTGATTTTCGCCGGCATCACCATTAAAGGGGTAGAGGTAGGGTATGCCTACGGGCGGTACACCAAGGGGCTGGAGAATGATAACCGGGGGAGCACGGGGCTCGAAGGGAAGACGGGAATCAACGTGGGAACAGGAAGCGAAGGGATCACGGAAAACCTAACAAAAGGCACGGGCAACAAGGGCAACCACGAGCTGTACCTCCGGTACCACTTCCCGCTGGAAGCCTTCAAGCCGAAACGGCAACCCCATAAAAGCATTCGGTTACTGTAAGACGAAGACAGGTTCAAATGAAATATCACTTATCAATGAACAGATACACTTTATTCGCTCTGTTGCTGTTGCTCACGGTCGCCTCCTGCGGGAGAAGGGGCATCGGGAGCAGCGTCGGGGGCGAACTCACCGGGGTACCGGTCGGCAAGGTATGGAGCGAACCTACCCCCTACAACATGGTGCTGGTATCGAGGGGCTCCTACACGATGGGGGCAGGTCAGCTCGATTCCCTCTGGGGCATCACCATCCCCTCCCGCGGGGTATCGGTGGACGATTTCTGGATGGACGAGACCGAGATTACCAACTCGCAATACAAGCAGTTCGTTTACTGGGTACGCGACTCCATCATCCGAGAGCGGCTGGCAGACCCGGCCTACGCGGGCGATGATTTTTACAAGATAACTGAGGACGAGTACGGCGAACCGATTACCCCCCGCCTCAACTGGTCGCTCCCCATCCCCTGGAAACTCAACACCGAGGAGGAAGAGGCGGCTATCAAGAGCCTCTACACCACCCATCCCATTACCGGTAAAACCATGCTGGACGTCCGCCAACTGAACTACCGCTACGAGTGGTTCGATGCAACGGAGGCAGCACGGGAGCAGTACGGGCTTGGCCCGACGGGATTGGCTCCCAACAGAGGACAAGCGGATAACCGAACCGAGACCGTGATGATCACGAAAGACACGGCCTATATCGCCCCAGATGGCCGCATCGTGAACGAGGCCATCACCCGCCCATTTAGCGGACTACACGACTTCGTGCATACCCGCATCGTGAACATCTACCCAGACACTACCTGCTGGGTGAACGACTTCCCCGAGGCGGACAACGAGCGCTACCTGCGCCACTACTTTTCACATCCCGCCTACGCGCACCACCCCGTCGTGGGTGTTTCGTGGGAACAAGCCACCGCCTTTTGCGAGTGGCGCACCCTCTTCCTCCGCCGAGGTATCAACCGCGAAAACGTATTCGTAGAGCGGTACCGACTACCAACGGAGGCCGAATGGGAGATGGCGGCCCAAGACAGTGAGATCATCAACGAGAGTGGCTGCTTTCAGGCCAACTTCAAATCGGGCGACGGGGGATACGCCGCGGACAACCACCTGATCACCGCCAAGGTGAGGAGCTTCAAGCCCAACCTGTACGGGCTGTACGATATGGTGGGAAACGTGGCAGAGTGGACCGCCACCGATTATACCGAAGCGGGCAACAAGCTAATGGGCGATATGAACCCACAGTACCGCCGTAACCCATCGGGAGACGACTTCCACCCGACCCACCGAAAAGTGGTAAAAGGAGGATCGTGGAAAGATATTTACCCCTTTATCCGCCCTGACCTGCGCGATAGCGAACAGCCTAACCAAGGGCGATCCTATATCGGCTTCCGTTGCGTCCGCACGCGGGTAAGCACGGGAGATTAATCGAAAACCACGGCAAAAATCAAACAATAAGCAAACCTATGAACGCCTATAGCAAATACAAGAACCGACTGGAACAGTTTCTCCAGACCGAACGGGGAAAACGGTTTATCCACTTCGCCTACAGCATCGGCGCCGCCATCGTCATCCTCGGCGCCATGTT
>DUPB01000082.1 GCA_012838585.1 Bacteroidales bacterium | reverse complement strand
TTGACGCTGTAGCTTTGGGATGGGGCGTTTTGTGAGACCTCGTCTAACCAATCTACCCAACCACCTGTCTTGTACACTTCATACTCTTCGGCAGATAAAAGGGCAGCGGGATCAACAGCTGAGCCTGCCGGGAGGTCGCCAGAGGCGATTTTCGCCAGGTTGCGATTCTCCAGGAACTTCTCTTTGTTCGTCTGTAAGTTGGGTTTTCTGGCCCACGTGTTCCACTTCAAGCTCGAGTTGAAGCTAACGGTGGGTGTTTCTGAAACCCCGCTCTTGGTGGTGATGATGATGACCCCGTTCGCCGCGCGGGAGCCATAGATGGCAGCCGATGACGCGTCTTTCATCACGTTAATGCTCTCAATGTCCGTGTTCTGGATCTCCGCGATGGAGCCGTAGAAAATGGAGCCATCGACGATGATCAGCGGGGCATTCACGTTCTGCTGGGAATCACCGGCAGCCGAGGGGATTGAGTTTCTCCCGCGAACCGACATGGTGGAAAGGTTGCTCCCATCAGCCGTTTTGGTGGGCAAGTAGTGAAAGCCTGCGACCTTGCTGCTCAGTGCGGCGAACGCGTTCGGGTTGGGCAGGGTGGCCATAGGGGTGTCATCGAACTTCACGTTGGTGATGGCTCCTGACAGGTCTTTCTTGCGGGCGGTCCCGTAGCCTATCACAATTACCTCCTCCAGGGCTTGCGTATCTTCTACCAGGACCACCTCCAATGAACTTTTACCGGCAGTGCTGATGGTCTGTTCCAGGTACCCGATGTAGGAGATCCTGAGCATGGCATTTTCTCCCACATCCAATGAAAAATGGCCATCCAGGTTGGTAACCGTTCCGTTTGTCGTGCCGACTTCCACTATGTTGGCACCGATAACGGGTTCCCCGCTCATGTCCACGATCGTCCCGGTGATGCTCCTTTTTTGTTGCTGTACGCTGGATGCCTTCGTGTCATTGGCTTTTGCTTCTACTTCGTTAATCGCGGAAAGGATGATGTGGTTCCCTTCCATGGAGTAACTCATGTTCCTCTTTTTTAGAAGCGTGTTCAGTACGTTGGCAACCGCATTTTGCTTGGTTTTTATCGAAACCTCCTCGTTCGCGTTTACCTCATCGTTGTAGATAAACAGGTAGTCGGTTTGCCTTTCTATTTCGTTCAGCACCTCTTTGAGAGCTACGTTCCGTTTATTAATCGTCACCCTGGCGTTTTGCGTGTAGCCCACTTCGGCCATAGAGTAAAAGACGCAGGCAAACAATAGAATAAAGGTTGTGCGCATAATCAATAAAAAATGTTTAATGGGTACTTTTTCGGTTAAAGTGTCACCCGTTGCATTGTTTTTCTTCATACATTTGTAATGTTTTTAATTAATACATAAAGATTTAGCTTGTGTTGATTAGAACAATCGATCGGTGAGCGTTGCAGCGCTCGCCGATTTTTGTTGAATGTAACGTTTTAATTCATAGGCATATAAGTTTTATCGCGATTCATTGATTTTACTCTGATTGGTTGATGTTGTTCCCGTGCGTGACATAATATGGCAGCGCTCACTTGATGAACACGGTTCCTGTTTCCTCGTCCCTTTCATAATTGAACCGAATGCTTCGTTGTAGAACCCTTAACGCGTAATCCACCCCATCGGCCTGACGGAACTTCCCCGTGTAGGTGTGGCGTGGCAACCTGTTGCCGTTTACCTGGATCGTAACATCAAAATACCTCTCGAGGGTTTTGAGGATCTCTTCTAATTTTTTATTCTTAAAGGCGATTAAACCATCACGCCACAAGTATTCGTCCGGATCGGTAATGGGTGAAATCACAATCCGGTTGTCGCTCCATACGCTTTTCTCGTTCGGTTGTAGTGACGCGAGTTTCTTTTCTCCCTGGTATATATCAACACCCCCATCGAATAGGCTGGTGGTGAAGCTATTATACTTCGAGTAGGCCTCGATGTTAAGGATGGTGCCAGTGACGCGCACGTCACCTTGCCCCGTTTTCACGATAAACGGTTTCTTCTCGTTCTTACTCACCTCGAGGTAAGCTTCACCATCGAGGAAAACGGTTCGGCTCCCCTTGGCAAACTCAGTGGGGTATTGGAACGTGGTGTTAGCATTTAACCAAAGGTTCGTACTGTCGGAAAGGATTATGTTAATTCGCTGACCGGGTGGGACGATAACCGTGTTGTACGACTCCGCGTCTCTTTTTCCTGTAAGGAGGTACAGTCCAGCTAGCATTAACGCCAACACGATGGCAGCCGAAATACCGACTAACCAGCGGGCAAACGGTGATATCCCGCGCTCATTACTTATATGGGGAGAAGTTGTGTGAGAGATATATCCAGCCAGGAGCAGGGCATCGTACTCTTTTCGTGCCTGTATAACGGTGACAAGATGGTTGTCAGAACGCTCCATCCACTCTCTGATTCGTTTTTCCTCGTCATAGGTGGCTTTACCCTCAAAAAAACGGTATAACGTCTCCTTTTTCATTGCTTACATTTTGCCTTTATATTAATAACAGGTGAGCAAGGGGATACCCTAATGAGAATTTAATATTTAACAAAAGTTTAACAAAAGTTAAGCAAAGGTTAGGCAAAAGTTAAGCAAGGGTTAGGCAAAAGTTGAGCAAAAGCAAAAGGGATAGGAACTCTTTTAATGAGACCCTCAGTGTTGAAAGGGCCTTAGAGATGTGAAACTCAACGCTTTTTTCGCTGAGATTGATTGTCCGTGCGATCTCTTTATAGCTCATGTTATGGTTTCTGCTTAAAACAAATACCCGGCGCGTGTTGAAAGGCAATTGTTGAAGGGTAGCGTCAACGATTGTTTGCAGCTCTTCCGAAAAAAGGAAATCGGGATCGCAGGCCTCCAGGGTGTTGATTTTGGTTTGAAGTACCCAGTTCTCGTGGTTTTTCAACTCTTCGGTGACACGGAGGCGTGTTCGCTCCCGTTGCAGGTAGTTGAGGCACCTGTTCTTGATCACGGTAAGGATATAGGCCGGTGGGTTGGTATCGGGTTTTAGCTTCTGTCTGTTTTCCCAGTATGTCATAAACGCTTCGGAAACGATGTCTTCTGCCACGAGCCTCTCTTTCACGTATCCACAAGCGAAACGAATAAAACGCTCGTTGTACTCGTTGAATAGCTTGTTAAACTCCTTTAGTTGGGAAAGGGTGCTCATGTCGCGGCAATTTATCAGCAAATATAACTAAAAAAACAGAATTCTCTAAGGGTGATGCCCGCTATCGTTTTAACCCTGTTCCTTGATATGAATTACGGTTGAAAGCAATGTGGCATTGATATTATCATCAACAAAATTATCGATAGCTTGTTACAAGGGTGTTACGTTTATGTTAAGAAAAAGTTGCGCCGTTTTCCCTTTTATGACGATGCGAAAACGAGGTTATTAAATAAACGCTTGGCTTTTGTAGCTTCTGCCACCTTTTTTTTATTACTTTTGTCGTTCATGCCTAATAAAATAGCTTAAGCTATGACAGAACGAATAATACTGGAGGTAGACACTACTACGTTTGACACCAATTGCCTTATTAGTGCTACCCTTATCGCAGGCTCTGTTAACGCACAAGCATTGGATAAAGATTTTCGATCGGGAACTTTGGCATTTTCCCGTGAAACGTTTACAGAGCTGGTTGAAGTGTTGTGACTATTTGGAAAAATCATTTTAGAGATTAAGCCACTATGTTCGTTGCAATTGGTTTTATGTTAGCAGGGGGCGTGATAGGCTACCTGCTTAGAAAAAAGGAGTTCAAACATATCTCGAAGGTGATCACGGGGTTAATTTGGCTCCTCCTGTTTATCCTCGGCATTGAGGTTGGTGGCAATCCCCGGATTGTATCGGGGTTGACCGCCATGGGGGTAGAGGCGCTGATCATCACGGTGGCCGCGGTGATTGGAAGTGCTGTCGCGGCTCTCTTGCTTTGGAGGCAAATCGGAAAAAAGAAGGGTCATGAGGGGTAGTGTCGTTATTGTCTCTTTTTTCGTGTTGGGAGTTCTGGTCGGGTACTTCGAGCTGCTCCCGCTTTCCGTGGTTGATAATGATCTCGCTTTTTACGCGCTGTGCGGTTTGATGTTTTTCGTGGGGATCAGCTTGGGTAATGATGCCAATACGCTTAAACGCATTAAAAAGCTCCATTCGAAGTACTACCTGTTACCTTTGGCAACGGTCATCGGCACCTTGTTGGGCTGCGCCGTGGTGAGCCCATTACTTTCTTCCCGATCGCTGATGGATGTGATGGCCGTAGGAAGCGGGTTGGGGTACTACTCGTTATCGAGCATCTTTATCACGGAGTGCAAAGGGGCCGAGTTGGGTACCGTTGCCCTGTTGTCGAATATCATGCGCGAGCTGGCAGCCCTGCTGTTGGCACCGCTGCTTGTCCGCTATTTCGGGAAGCTCGCGCCCATCGCGGTAGGTGGTGCCACGACCATGGATACAACCTTCCCGGTTATCGTGAAGTTCTCAGGGAAAGAGTTTGCTGTTATCGCCGTTTTTCATGGCTTCGTCCTTGACGTGAGCGTACCCGTTTTGGTCACGCTGTTTTGCTTGTAGGTTTAAATGAGGTGATTTAGAACGGACGGCTGAAAAAAATAGAGGTGGTAGATTTAAAGGGAGACAGTATCGACGAGGTTTTAGGCACTCCTCAAGCTAATGGGAAATTATTGACCCACCTAACTGTTCCCCAATTTGGGTTTATCACGTTGCGATTAATTGATTTCAACATGGTTGTCAATCCAAAAAATTTATAGATAGAAGTATAAAAAATAATCGTTAGCAGATGAGAGAGATAGCGATAGTGAAAAGACCGGGTTTCAAGATAAGTATTCCGACCCTTTTCTTCTTTTTAACGACGGTGATACTGGCCCTTCTTTTACTGGCTAGTAAGGGATCGGCTGAAAAAGGCGGGGGATACGATAGCTCTACCGTGATGAACCGGGTTTCTTACCTGCAAGAGCTGGCACTGGTACAGCACAATTACACAGGCGTGATCAGCTACAAGGATTACCGCAAGTTCTTGAACCTAAACGTGCCGCTCACCGACAAGTATTTCTTGCTGAAGTACAACGGGTACGTCAAGGCGGGGGTAGACTTTAGCCGGATCAAGGTGAACGTGCTCAGTTCCACCAACGTGCACGTCTCTATCCCGAAGCCGAAAATACTGGATACCGTGGTGGATGAAAACTCGATTGAGGTTTTCAACGAGAGTGAAAATGCTTTCAACCCCATCAAGATCGCGGATTACAACGAGGCCCTGTCGAGGGAGAAGAGCGTGATGATACGGGGTGCCATCGAGCAGGGAATCTACGAGCAAGCCACGAAGCAGGCAAAACTAACCCTCACCTCCCTGTTAACTGAGATGGGATTCGTGAACATCGATATTACCGAGGAGTTGGTTATCCCGTCTGTGAATTAGGGGAGGTTCCCACATTAGGGGGGAGGTACTCCATTGAACGCATTTGATAACGAAGTTGAAGGAGATACCCTCCGTTTCGGCCAATGGGCAATACTCCATTGAATAGGGTTGGTAAGGGTAAATGCGGATTTTCAAGTAACTCCCTGTAGTTATAGAAGGGCATCCGAATAGCCCTCACAATAACGAATCACTTCCTCGTTCACAAATTGGAGGAAATCGTTGTGCTGCTCCTTGGTAATCATG
>DUPB01000081.1 GCA_012838585.1 Bacteroidales bacterium | reverse complement strand
CGGCTATCATTTCCAGCTTGTGTGAATGGATCATCACGATGAGCTTCTCTTCGGCGAAAAAAGAGGTGTTGTGCATCACGGGTTCATCGCTGTACCTGAATTCTCGCCACGTGGGTGCCAGGCTCAGGTCCTTGTAATAAATGCCTCGCCCGCCGTTGCCGCTTGCCACGTATTGTGTGCCGATCTTTGACTTGCTGTAGACCCAATTCGCCACCTTTTTGGTTAGATCGCCCTTCAGTTCCAAGCGGAGATCCGATGGCCGGTTCTCCTCGTAAACCGTGTTGTACCAATAGCCTCGAGGCACGATAAGGATCTGGGCGTTGGGGTTTTCGGCGTAATGGGTAGCCACGAAATAGCCCTCCTCCTTGCCGTGTAGCGAGGCGGTTGAAACCGGTGACGAGGCGTTTGTTTTCTGTTCGGAGGTATTGTTGGAAAGCACTGTCGACAGGGAAAAGGCCAGGTTGCTTAACCACGCGGTGTTGACTCGCCACGTGGTTTGGATACCACCCCGCAGGGTGTTGTCGCTTCGCTTGGAGTAGGTGTCACGGAAGGCATCCGGGTCGTTTGCCGAGTTGGAGCCGCCCACGTTGCCCGTCAGCGACACCACGAGGGATAGGGGACGCCCATTTTCCCGGTTCAGCGTGTTGCTGTACTTGAGCGACAAGCTGTTCCTGCTGTATGAGGTGTAGGGTGAAGCTATGTCGCTTACCGATTTGACCCGTTCTATGTTCATGTTAAGGATCCCATGCTGCTTAGGTAGGGCGAAGCCTTTGCTCACGGCCAGCTGCTTGCTGTTTATATTGCTTGAAAAGAGGAGCCGGAGGGGCGTTTTCCCTTGGAACGTGCTTATTTTAACCACCCCGTTCGAGATGTCCCCGTATTCCACTGACGGGATACCGGTGATTACCTCTACTGAAGCCACGTTCGAGCTGGCGATGTTGCGTGTATCCACCCCGTAGGTATGCAGGGCGTTAGCTTGTGAGAAAGCGCTGTTGGTAGATAACCTTAAGCCGTCTACCTCCACGCCGGTACCGAACGTGGGGTTATCGCTTTCGCCGCCCGGTTTGCTCCGCAGGGCGATGTAGGACGCTGAGTTGAGCGTGTTGTTCCTGCTGCTCTTGCCGCCCGGTAGCAAGCTACCCACGTCGGCCACGTTGAGCAGCTGCATGTGCTGTATGGCAGTCTGGTCAATGTTGTAGGTGGTCGCGAGGTTTCGGGAACCCATCTTGGAGGTTACCTCCACTTCGGGGAGTGCCAACGAGCTGGGGGATAGTGCTATATCCAGGAACTTCAACTTGTCGTTCACGTTCACCTGGAAAGTGGTATCGCGGTACCCCAACACCTTGCATTGAACTTCGTAGCGTCCTTCCGTCACGTTGTTAATGGTAAATCGTCCCTCCTTGTCGGTCGTTGCCCAGCGATCCAATTCGGGAATCCAAACCGTGGCCAGCTCGATGGCCTGCCGGTTGCTGGCGTCCGCCACGGAACCCTTGACCGGGAAGGTAGCTTGTGCGGCCACCGAACCGGACAAAACAAGGAGTACGACATGTAGTATGATACCTCTCCCCATTATCTTACCTTTCGTCCCCGTTTTCCCGTTGTTATTCGTCCCGTTTTCCCGCGGACAAAGTTTACAATAAGCAACGATGGGGGTGTGAACACCTCTTTTCAGTTTCAAGAAAAATAAACATGCAAAGTTCACAAGAAAGGGCAAGGGAGTCAATCCCCACATCATGGGATTTTCAGGTCAAAAAATCACCATTTATGGGGATTGTTTGCTATTCCATGAAGTGCTAGCTTTGCAAAATTATTTTTAGACAACTACTGCTTTCGCATTGCAAAGATAACAAAGATGTCTTAAGTTAAACGAAATGCTTGGGTCAAACTTAACTTAAACTTAACTTAGACCTCTTAAGTTCAACTTAGAGATACAAGTCCCGACTGTTTTTGTTTTGGCGGTACACCTTTTTTCGCCTACTTTTGTAATCGTTCGTGTTACGCCAACAGCAGGCCAAACATTTTCGCGAAACGTTGTTTCGTCTACCGTGTAGTCCAATGAGAAAGAAGAGCCATAATATATCCAGGGCATTGCAATGGGGACTGATCGTTCTCTTCTCGTTTTACATGGCGGGAATAACGCTGTTTTATCATGAACACCGTATCGGTAATGCGAGGATTGTACACTCTCACCCTTTCGGTGATGCCGACCATCATCACTCCTCATCCGAATTTTTCCTAATAGCGCAGTTGAATCACTTTGCATCAACCGCGGATATCGTTCCCCTTTTTGATCTGAACACCCCGGTCGTTGTATTGGATGACCTCAATGGTAGAGCGACCGACCCTTTTATACCGAAACTATATTTCTTAACCCTCTCCCCAAGGGCACCACCCGCCTCGGCAGCGTGAACTTCAATCACGTTGTTTTTACCATTCAAAAGCCCTTCTAAACAAGGGCGATATTTAATTCCAAAACATTAATCAACGCTTGCCTCAGAATGTCCGTGATCTGATGGCGTTGGTGTGGAGCTTTATAAACAGGTTCCAAGTATTTTAATATCAACAAAGTAATCATTATGCAAGAACAATTAAATTCAACAAGACGATTATATGTAGTGGGCATCCTGCTTGCCCTATTCGTGTACAGTTTGAATGTACACGGCGTGACTTCAAGCGGCTTGTCTGCAAACCAGTTTTCAGTAAACCACTTGACCGCAGGTCTTTTATCAGCAAGCAACCCGACCACAGGTTACCTGTCCGCGAACCCTTTGTCTGCGGATGCCCAGTTTGCCGATACCCCGTTTGCTGATGTCCCGTTTGCCAATGCGGTAAGTGGAAGTCCCGATAAGCTTTCTTCAAATAGCATGTATGCCGAAGGCGATCACACCCCGGTTTCGAGGGACAAAACGGATGCCAACGTTTTTGGGCATGTTCTGGATATCAGCACGAAAGAGCACTTACCCTACGTTACCATTCAGCTGAAGGGTACAACGGTGGGAACTACGACCGATGCGACGGGACACTATTTTATCAAAAACCTCCCGGTAGGGCGGTTTGCCATTCTTGTCAAATACGTGGGGTATAAAACCGTGGAGCAAGAGGTGCTGCTTGAGAAAAACAAGACCATTG
>DUPB01000080.1 GCA_012838585.1 Bacteroidales bacterium | reverse complement strand
TACGAGCGCCGCGATCCAGTATCTTATTTTCTTCATTTTTATAGGGTTATTTGCTGTTTATTTTTTCCATCGATAGGATACCACGGACTTGGCCGGCACCTCGTACGCGAAGTGATTGGAACCGTCGTCCAGGGTTATCTTCTTGCTTGTTTGGTTGCTGTTGAGTAGCACCACCGCGTAGGTGTTGTCGCTATTCTCGAAGGCCGAGTGATAGAAACCCGCATCCGAAAATCCGGATGTTCCGATGCGCACTGCTCCCGGCTTGACTACCGAGGAGAGGTGCCCCATGATGTAGTAGTGTGAGTTGCGGGTGATGTTGGCGTAGTTGGAGGGGTCGATATCGACAGCCCCGTAACAGGTTTGGCACCCCCCGTCGCGGTTGGGTCCGCGGTTGGTGTCCAGCATCAGGTTCCACACGATAACTCCCTTACACCAGTTGTTTACCGTTCCCAGCGCCACCTCCCTCATGTCATCGATTAGGCGAACCTCCAGGTTGCGGCCGTCGTTCCAGGTGCCGATGGATGTTTCGGTAAAGAGCAACTCTTTATCGGGACGGGCTTGGTGAATCGTGAGCAGCTCATCCTTGTTGCCCCCGTAGTTGTGGTAGGCTGCGCCGGTGATGAACTTGGCCGCCTCCTCATCCTCGTAAATCTTCAGCGGGTATTGTCCCTGGTCGGCATTCTCCGGCTTATTGCTGTCGTAATTGTAGTTATGGTCGAAGATATATATCTTGGTCTTCAGCCCCGCCTCGGTTATCTTGGGACCCAGGGCGTTCTTCACGAAATCGCGCTGCTCCTGCCACGTCATGTAGAGCGACGCGGAGTTGCCCCGGTTCAGCGGTTCGTTTTGGGGTGTGACGGAATGAATCTTGATACCTTCTGCCTCGAATGCCTGAATCCACTTGACGAAGTACTCGGCGTAATCATCGTAATAAGCCGGGTTGAGCTGTCCGCTTGTCCACGAGTTAAACGGTTTCAGGTCGGTGAGGTTGTTCACCTTCATCCAACGGGGACAGGTCCACGGTGACCCCATGATCTTCACGTCGGGATTTACCGCCAGTATCTCTTTCAAGATGGGAATCACGTACTCCGTCTCTTCGGAGGTTAACGCGAAGTTCTCGATGCCGGGCGTATCGCAGCAGGTGTATTCGCTCAGCGAGAAGTCGGAGCACCCGATGGGTACCCGGATGTAGCTTTGCCCCATTCCCTCGGTGTTGGAAAAGGTCTCTTTTAGGAACCGTGTACGGTTCTCCTGGGTCATCTGCATCAGGTTGAAGGCGGTAGATCCGGTTACGGCGGCACCGAACCCATCCATGGTCTGGTAGCGTGTTTTCGGCTCCAGCTTGAGCGTGGTCGGCGACATGTTATCGCGTTTGCTGAAATCGACCGCTATTTTTTTGAAGTCAAACGTGCGGTTATTGGTCGTCACGTAGAGGGTAACATCTCCTTTGAGGGGTGTTCCCGGATCGGAACCGTTACCCCCGTTATCCTCTTTAACCCCATCCTTGCAAAACGAAAATCCGCAGAGGAGGAAGAGCAGTAGGGCCGACACTTTTATATAGAATGGTAGTTTCATACGATTCGTTGATTTTTCTGTTTTACCAAGTGGTATACTCCGGATTTTGGGTCCCCCATTTTTCGATATGTACCGTCATGTTGTTCAGGTTGATGGTAAACCGGTAGTGGGTTGATTTGATAACCGGGTCTCCTTCACCGTTCGGGATTGTCCAGTCGTTACTCCCCGAAATAATTGGTTCCCCGGTGAAGGTGAAGGCACCTGCTTTTTTCTCGTTGCCCCACCCGGTGTTCTCGAACGGCTTGAATCCCGCGTAGTGGTCGTGATCGTTAGGGGTGTAGAAGGTGCCTTGGTACACGCCCGTTTCAATTTGGCGCAGCAACACGTAGTTCATTACATTCCCAAATCCCCACTGGGTATGCGTTTTCCCTTTCCCGGGGTAGACCGAATTAATTTGAGTGGATGTCACGCGGGTTGGGTATCCCAATCCCCAGCCGCATGCCAGCAGGTAATCGGGGAACGACGGGTTATCGACTCCCACGAACAGGTTTTTTCGCACCGGGTTGTAGTAGAGGGTGTATTCCCCGGTTTGACCCAGGAAGGTGACTTTATTGGCTGCTGTACGCTCAAAGAAGTCCGGGTTAAAGAGGACGATCCGCTCGGCCAAATCACCGAACAACGAGTAACTCTTTCCCTTTTCCAACGTTCGTTTGAGGGTTCGGAACGATTCACCATCGATATCTTGATCCGTGAAGGCGCGTAAGGAGAGGTCGTCACTTCCCAGCTTACTCCCGGTTGGTGTAACCTCGAAGCTATACGCGTCAAAAAGGAACGACTTGGTATAGTCTGATGAGGCAACGTATGAGAAGGCCGATTCACCAGCTTCGTCGATCATCCCGATCCTGCCTCCCACGTTACCGTAGACGTGACCAGAGAAATCGATCGTACCACTTACATGCAGCCTTTCGGCGATCCGGTATCGGAACGAGCTGTCAAAAGTGAGTCCATCTGCTTTGAGCTTATCGCTACCACTCGCTTGGGGGCGCAGGATGGCCGTACCTCCCTTATCCGTGATCAGGTAGAGCTGGTCGTATATCGGCCGTTTGCCCGTTATTCCAGTAACCTGGTGCGTGCTTACTCCCTTCAACGTGTTGGTAGCCAATAGGTTTATATGCACCTCCGCGTTGTTGGGCTGATTACTTAGCAGGGGGACGAATAACGATTGTGACACCTTTTGTTCGGTTCCCCCGATGGGGATCTCCCCCGATGTTAACGTTCGGTCGCCCGCGACCACCTCGTAGCTCAACATGGTGAGCGTGGTTAGCGGGTCGCTTACCGTGGCCGTGAGCGTGATGGAGTCACCAAACGTGAAGTTCGATGGCGTCACGGCCGCCGCTTCGATCACGGGTGCGGACTCCTTGCGGGGGCCGTAGTCATCGTTTTTACACGATACGAGCAACAAGGTCATTGCCCCCGCTATGATAACTGTTTTGCGTGCTATATTCATGATTGCTTCCTTTTTTTGTTTTCAGGTTGTTCACTATAATTTCTCAACGGCTTATCGTGAATAATGTACTCATGCTTGTCTTACGTGAGCGATTTAATAGCCCGGATTTTGTACAAGGTTCGGGTTTTGGTCAATCACGTCCTGAGGGATGGGCAACACGTATGATAAGCTGGTGTAGGGCATGGCCATCGGGGGTCGCCCTTCATCTTTATCGAACACCGCGTTCATCACCTCTTCTACCTTGTCTAGGCGGACAAGGTCGAACCAACGTTGTCCTTCGAACGCCAATTCCAGCCGCCGCTCCTTCAAGTAGGCGTTCGTGATGGACTCCTTGCTCGTCTTGGCCGATGCCGACAGGTCGGGCAGCCCGGCTCGACGGCGTGTTTGGTTGATTACCTGGGCCGCGCCATTGTAATCACCTTTTCCTATTAGTGCTTCTGCTTTCAACAACAGGATGTCGGCATAACGCAGCTTGATGATGCTGTTGTAAGCGCTTCGGGTTTTGTACATGAACGCGTAGTGGTTGGCCGGGTAATAGATACTCCAGTCGCACTCGTAGAAGACAACGCTCTCCTCGTACCGCTTATCTCCCGGCTCGCTTGTGAAAGCCCGGATCAGGTCGCGCGAGGGGGTGATCCACTTCGCCCAGGTGAAATAGAAGGTCCAGTCGTCCAACGGGCGACCGAACATCCAGGTGACCCAACTCGCGTTACCGGGGAAAAACTGTGCTTCGTAAATACTCTCTTTCAGGTTGCGTGCTTTCGCGTCGATGGCTTTGTTGGTCTGCGAGGGAGGTGCGTTCGGGTCGCTTAGGGTTACGCCGAACAGGTCGCCAAACTCATCGACCAGGCCAAAGCCATCGGCTGTTAGTTGGTCGGCATACTGGATGACTTTATCGTAGTCGCGTAGGGGTTTTTCAGCGTACACCTTGGCGAGCAGTGCATGGGCTACCGACTTGGATAGTTGCGTTTTGTTTCGCGGGTCGTTATCGGGCGCGTACTGCAACCCTTCAAGCAGGTCTTTTTCGATCTGCCGGTAGATGGTAACCGCGTCGGTTTGCGGGGGGAAGTAGGCGGGGTAGACCTCTTCAACCGTTTCGGAGGTGATGTCACCTGCCACGGATGTTACCAGTGGCACGTTCCCCCAGATGCGTACCATATCGAAATAGATCATGGCCCGAAGGATTTTTGCTTCCGCCTTGAACTGTCGTCTTTCTGCTTCTGTCAGTGCAGGATCATTCACGCTATCCACGAAGACGATCATCTTGTTGGCTTGGGCGATGTTTCCCATGTGCCCGTTCCAGTCTCGCCTCATATTGGTGTTTGACCCTTCGATGGAGTTTACCTCAAATGGCGTGGTTTCGCTGTTGGGTGATCCCGCGTACGCGTTGTCGGCGTGCGATTCGGCCAGCAGGAGCATATCGAGGTACCAGTGTTCCTGGCCATTTTTAAACAGGTCGAGCAGCGTTTGTCGATGGGATGTCACGGCCGCCTTATCTTTGAATGCCACCGTGGCGGCACCCTCATCGTCTACCCCTTCCGTTACGTCGGAGTAGGTGTCAAGTGGGTCATAGTCCAGCGAGCAGGAGGGTAACAGGGTCGCTATCCATACCGGTAACGCGATTAAGATGGGTAGTATATATTTCGTTTTCATTGTCGTTTTGTTTTAAAATTCAAGATTCACTCCTATAACAAACGATCGGCTGTGGGGGTAGGTACCCCAGTCAATCCCCTGCACGGCACCGCTATCGCCCCACTGGTTCACTTCGGGATCCATCCCTTTGTACTTGGTGAGGGTCAGCAGGTTGTTTAGTGTCACGTAGGGCTGCAAGCGGGATATTCCGGCCCGGTCGAGCAGGCTCCCCTTAAAGTTGTAGGAGAGCGTTACATCCTTTACCCGGAGGTAGCTGCCGTCCTCGATGAAGTAGGTGGACGGTTGCAGGTCGAAGTTGGCTTTGGGTACATCGGTGATTTGTCCCGGTGTACGCCAGCGGCGCAGCACTTCAACCGATTGGTTCTTCAGGTCATACATCCCTTGCACGTCTGCTTTCGAGGCGTTGAATATATCGTTTCCTACCGATCCTTGAAGGAATAGCGACAGGTTAAACCCTTTGTACGACAGGTGGTTCGTGAGGCCGAACGTGAAGTCGGGGTTGGGGTCACCGATGTAGGTTCGGTCGGACGACGAGATTCGGCCATCTTCGTTCAGGTCGCGGTACATCAGCTCCCCGGTTTCCGGGTTCACCCCGTCATTGATGTAGCCGTAGAACCCGCCAAGGGGTCGTCCCGGCTCATTGCGCACCACCCTCATTTGGTGAAGGGCATCCGTGGTCTCGCCATCGTAATAGATCTGTTGCAGCGTTAGTTTCTTCAACTCGTTGCGGTTGAACGAGATGTTGAATTGGGTATCCCAGCTGAAGTTGCCGTTGAAGTTACGGGAGTTGAGAGCCAGCTCGAATCCCCTGTTTGTCATTTCGCCTTCGTTCCGCACGATGTTGCTCGCGGCAGCCGCGCCTGAGGGGAGGGAGACGTACATCAGCATATCGGTGGTGTATTTGTAGTAGGCATCCATCGCGATGGTCAGCCTATCCCTGAAAAGGGTGGCATCGATCCCGATGTTTGTTTGCGATGTGGTTTCCCACGTAAGGTCGGGCGTTCGCAGGTTGGCTTGCGTGATCAAGGGCAGGGCGTCTGTTTTACCCTCTTCAAACCATGCCTGCCGGGAGATGTTATACCGTTGCAGGTACGCGTAATCGCCTACTCCCGACTGGTTTCCCGTCTGTCCCCATCCCCCGCGTAGCTTGAGGTCATCAAGCCAATTGAAGTCCTGCATGAAGCTTT
>DUPB01000079.1 GCA_012838585.1 Bacteroidales bacterium | reverse complement strand
TGTTGATCACCCCGATGGAGGCAGCCATCGCTGCCCCGTAGTAGTTGCGGTCGCTCCAGCCACACTCCGCGAAATCGTTTCCCGTTGGCTGCAGGTAATCGCCCCACTTGAAGTAGTCGTAACAGGCAGCCGCCGCTTGGTGCACCGTGTTGCTCCAGACGAAATTAGAGGTGTATTCGTACTGCAAAGGGATTGAGGGCAGTTTCTCGGTGTTCCATAGGTCGATGGTTGGACTCTCTGCCCACGACGAGTGTGCGCTGGTTCGCAGTTCACGGTTAAAGAGCGACTCGGCGTACTTTTTCGCGTCGTTAAAAAGATCTACCACGCCGTTGTTCAGCAACTTGTAGTACCGGTCGCGAAGCTGGTAGGTGCGGTGCACATCCATTGCGCTGGATCCCATCACGTACTGCACGTTCAGCACCGAATGCGCGAAGGGTTCAAAATGGGGTGCCCCGTAGGCGAAGTAGAGCAGGTATTTGTCCTCGAAAGGTTGACCGTACAGCCGGGTATAGGTCTCGGCCATGCTCCGGGTGAGGTAGAGGGAGTTGAACTGCCCGTTTTCATGGTGGCTGAAGTAACTCCAGTCTTGCTGTATATGCATCTCGTCGGAGTAGAGCGCGGTGAGGTTTACCCCTTTATCGTGGTATTTCTTCATCAGCGCCTTCAGGAAAACGGGGGCATCCTCGTTAAAGTAGTCCATCTCCTGGGTTTCGTATTCAAGCATGACCATCACGCGGTCATGTTCCGCCAAGCCGGGCTCTTCGCCTGACACGTGTAACAGCCGCATCTCGATGCTCTGCCCGATGCCCTTGGCATCGTACCTCATGGTGTCAGTCGCCTCGTACACCACGTTCGTGAGGGGGATGATATCTTCCGGTTTCACCACCCGGTGTGGAATGAACCCCCCGCTCTCTTTAAACGCGTAGGCTTTCACGTTTTTCAACTTGACCGGTGTCTTCCCCTTGTTGTGCGTCCAGTACAACTGATGCCAGATGGGGAGGTGGAACTTACCGCTCTTGGCGTCTCGGTAGCCTACCTTGTAAGCCAGCCAGCGTCCGCTATTCCCGGTCTGCTTTTTATAGGCCGGGCCCAACTCCAGGGGGCTGAGTAGACTTAGGCAGAGCCCTAGGCCGTACTGCTCCGCGAAATTGCTTACCACCTTGATGTTCTCCACGTACTCATCGGTATCGGGCGTGAGCTCTCTTTCATCACCCGTATCGTTGCGGTATTGACGGAAGAACTCGTCGAAGGCCACGACCAGCTCCTTGGAGCCTCGTTGCTTGCCCTCCTCGCATACCTGCCTCAAGCTCCGGATGTACTTGTTGTACCCGAGGGAGAGGTCCATCTCCTTGTCGGGATCGGTCAGGTCCCTCAGTTGTTGGTCGCTGGTAAGGATAATCGACTGTCCATTTGCCGGCATCAACATGCCGCAAGCATACCCCAGGAGGACAATGAGAAGGGCTGTTTTTACATGCTTCATGATTAATTTGTTAATTGGTTTTTACTCTACTTCGCGCATGATTTCCGACCAGTCGTTGATGCCGATGATCGACTTATAGGGTTCAAACAGCTTATCCTCTTTCGGGGTGTCGGCCGCCTGGTAGAGGAACCACACCGGTTTTCTCCCGGCAGGGTCGGTTTCATCATCCGGGTATTTGCGCAACCCGATGCGAAGCCCGAACTCGCCCCGCCCGTCCATCCAGTTGTGCCACTGGAACGCGTCGATACCGTCCAGCTCTTTCATCTTCTTCCAGGCGTAGGCGAATCCCGCCGCTTGCTCGGCCAGGTCTTGTTCCGAGTATGATCGCGAGTTGGTGCCGTTTTCCGATAGCCATACGGTCCGTTTGCTTTCGCCTTTGTAGCTGTTCTCGGGCATTTTAGCCCACTTGTCCAGCACCTCGAGGTTCTTGAACGTGACCATGGGGGAGTTCATCGAGAAGGTAGCCGCTTGGTCGTTCCACGTTTTGGGCTCGTTGAGGTCTTCCGGGTAGGGGTGACACGCTAACCCCCATTGGAAGTCGCCCTCCACTGCCGAGTACTGTAGCAGCCCGTTCAGGAGGTCTAAGGTCGCGTAGTCCCCATCCACGGGTACCGGAACGGCCCACGAGTGGGTGAACGAGGCGAACACCTCGCTGTGCTCATCGTAGTTGCGGGCGATGTTGTAGCAGAGGCGCATGGAGCGGTAGTAGGCGTCCAGAAAGACGTGCAGCGGGCGACCGTGGCCCATGTTGGTCCAAACGTTCCCGGCGTCTACCTCGTTGTGCATGATCCAGTGGTGGATACGGCCGTGGCGGTTGTCTTCGCGGTTGTAGCGGTTAGCCAGAAAGTCGAGCGCGGCCGCGTAGCACTGCACGCTTTCGATGGAGCTCATGTTGGGCATGGTGTAAAATGCCCCTTCCGCTTCGAAGTGTTCATCCTCGAGTAGCTGCCCGACGAGCGGGTCGGCCGACTGGTGCGCGGGGTTTACCAGTATGATGGCAGCCACCACGATGTCGTGCTTAAGGGCTTCCAGCATCGTCTGGTCGAACCCTTCCACCGCGTTGGCGTTGAAATAGTAGGTCTTGCCACCGTACTCGTGCGGGATGGTGTTCTCTTGCTCTTCGAGGTACATCATGCGGGTTATCCCGATATTTACCGTGATGCTGGTCACCGGCAGCTCTACCAGGTCGGAACGGTGTCCCCGTTTAACATGATACCCGCCGATACCCTTTCTCCCTTTCAGGATCCCTTTCGGCATGTTTCGTTCCGGCTTGATGTAATCGGCGTACTGGGCAGATGAGAGGAGTTCGCCATCTTTCGTTATCGCCCATTTGGATAAGGCGTGATCATATTGAAAGCCATCGATGTTTTCGTACCGCTCCATCTCAATGGAGAAGGGCGATGGGGGTAACGCTGTACCCTGGAACTGTTCGGGCCGGGTGATGTCGTCCCACGGCTTCACCGCGCAGATCATCGCTTTTTGATCGCCGGAGGTGTAGTTGCCCTCCACGCGTACCACGGAATCGAGGACTTCAACGTGGGTGACGAAAGAGCTGTAGGTGGTGGAGAGGTAGTCGGCGATTTGGTCGTTCGTCTCCCTATCCTGGTTCTTGAAATCCTCTTTCTCCCGGTAAAGGGCCTCTTCTTCCGCGTTGCGTTCGCGGAAACGAATGTCGCGTATAACGAACTCCACTCCCGGGCGATTGCCGAAGTCCAGCCGGATCCAATCGGCGGCCGGATCCCAGTTGAAGTTCTCGATAGCTTCGCTCAGGTCCACGGAGTAGACCGTGAACTCTTCCGTCGCTTCCAGTCCCGGGAACTTTTGCATGCCCGCGACGTTGCCACCAAACGAGCCGGTTCCACTGGAAAGAAGGAAAAAGAGCTCCAGGAAGTTGACCCCTTCCGCTGCCGTGTATTCAAACGTGAGCACGGTCTGTTTTTCCCGTAGTGCTCTCTTTAAGCCCATTAACGAGATGTAGGGGTCGACCCCGTTGGTGACCACGCGGTACTCGTGCGGTCCCAGGGAGTCTACTTCCATGTGGTTGGCCGTGGAGAGGTTGAAGCTCATGGGTTCACCGTCTCCCCGGCCACATCCCGTCGCTACCACGTAAGCGAGCAGCGGTAATAGCAGAAAAAATTTACTTTTCATGGTCATCGATGATGTTATTTAACTTTCGCATGTCGTTCACTGTTTCAATTTATTGCCTTTTATGTCGTCACTCGGCAAAGCTTGAGCGAGCTCAGCTCTGCTCTCGTTCCTAATAAAATTGAGCTTTCAGGGCGAAGACCTCGTAAATTTTGTGGGAACACATCCTGCGAAGATTACGTTAAAAAAGAAAAGCTGTTTGAGGCGTAAGTGAACTTTTGCGTTAAGCAAGACGAGCAGAAAACGAACTTGTTCGTGTTATGCCGTTGCGAGCAAAAGTGCAGCGAAGCTGAGTTCTTTTCTTTTAGCAATCAAGCAGTAGATGGGTCACGAAATTTACGTCAGTCGAGCCTGAAAGTTATTAAACAGTTACATGCGAAAGTTAAGTGATGTTATTATATGGTTGGATTTGCTTGAAACACGTATGCTATTTTATTCTGAGAAAACAAAGTTCAACCGCCCTCCCGGTGCGGTATCGCCGTTCACGTAGAAATCCATGATGTTGCCGTTCTCCTGCATGTTGTCGTTCCACTTGAACTCGATATCCACCTTCTTGCTGTTCAGCGAGAGCACCTCCCGGCTCAGTTCGATCTCGAGGTAGTTCCCGTTGACCGCGTAGGGGGCTTCGGCCACTTTCTCCCACTCCCAGCGGTCGCCCACGTTACGCTCCACGATGGCGGTTTGCGCGCCGGGACTTTGCCTGTTGACGATGATGTCGTACCCGTTCCAGCCGGTACTTTTATCCCGGTCAGCGTCGATAAAGAGCATCATCCAGTTTCTATCCGTGGGTGAGGTGAGCGTTTCGGCGGCCTCCACGTAGAAGTAGAGGTTGTTGTCGTCCCTCGCCACCTTCGCTTTCACGATGTCATTGCGTCCCGTGGTGTTCACGTAGTAGGTGTTGTTACTGCCCCGGTGATCGCGATGAAGGGTGTTCCCCTTGTAGTGATTAAATTCGGGCAGCACGCCGTTCCATTGACTGGCCGATCCTCCGATCGTGATGCTTTTGGGTGCCGACACGCTGGGTGGAGGGGCCATCCCCTTGAACTGCCTCACCTTATCGATGAGCTGCAGGTAATAGACATCCCCTTTGTCGCCCCATCCCTTGTTGGGTTCAATGTCGCGGCTGCGTTCCCAATCGAACTGGTCGACGAATGAGAAGGGATCGCCGGTCCACCCATCTTTCAGCAGCCATTGCCCGGCGATGTACTCGTTCCACCCGGTGATGAACACGAGATCCGGGTCCAGTTCGAACGCCCTTTCCCACTGCTCTTCGAAGTTCCATCCATACAGGTAGCCATCTACCCGGGGGTCGAAGCCATTCCTTTTGGAAAAGCTGCGACCTTGTGATCCCGGCAGGTTAAACGCGCTGCAATGCCCCTTGGTCTCCGGTGCCGCGTTTTGCGCTATACCTACCGTCACCTGCTCGTACTTCCCGTTTTCCTGCATGATGTAGCCATGTTGCGGGTAGTTTTCGAGCCATCCCCACTGGTCGTCTCTTTTGGGGCCATCCACGTAATCGGGCTGACCCGGTCTGAAGGTGAAGAACTCGGCGATCTCCCGGTCGTTCTTCTCATCGGTCAGGTTATCGGGGTAGGCCATGATGCACGGTTTCCCTTTCCAGTAGAACCACAAGTTTTCGTACCTCCCGGGTTGGTACACATCGCGGTAAAGCTGGCGTAGGGAGGTGAGCGAGTGGTCGGTATAGCTAAAGGGTAGCATGAAGGCGATCTTGGGAACCTTCACCCCATCCTTTTGGGCTTGATCCCACGTCTTCATCAGTGCCTCGTAGGAATCTTCCCACGTTAAGGAGCCGTTGGTGCAGTCGAAGAAGACCACGTCGACCTTGGCATCCGCGAGCATCTCCGCGTGTTTCCTGAGCACCCAGGGGTCGGTGGTCTTGTAATAACCGAACAGCGGTTGTTCCCAGTAAAAGGACCCCGGCTTGGCCTCTCCCCACGCCGGGTGGTTATAATCTTTCATCGCTTCGGGGTATTGACGTACAATCTCGGTGATGTTTTTTACCGTAGCGGTTGTATCGTCTTTTCTTTGGTGCCATGTCCAGTAGAACATGGCGATGTATTTCTCTTTCTCATCCCCGGCCTTCGCGTAATCCCGTAACGTCCTACCCAGGGCATCCGTCCCGGCCCAGTGGTCGCTACAAACCTCCTGAGCCCGTGTGGAAAGGCCCAAGGATAGGGCCACCACGATAAATATCGCTATTGTTTTTCTTACGTTGGTCATCTTCTTTCCTTTTTATTATTTAGTTGTTATTTCTCATAGGGTATCCAGGTACAGACATGCATGCCGTTATGCCAGTTGTCCACCGATGCGTAGTCCACCACGGTAATCTGCTCACCATTCACCAGGGGCAGCGAAAGCTGTAGCTTGTACCCCTCGCTGGCGGGCTCTACCATGGTACATTCGATAAAGCCGTCTTGCGATTGTAACGAAACGGGCTGGTTGTAATTGGGGTCCAGGCTTTCGTCGCGCGCCAGAACCAGCGGCCCCCGTATTACCGCCTGGAAATGATCGCCTGCCCGGTTGCTGCCTCGTGGGGCGTCTACCACCCGGCACCTCATGTCGAACGTGAGGGAGATAACATCACCCGTTTGCCACTCCCGGTTGATCTCCGCGTAGCTGCCCGGTATTGCCTCCAGCGGTTCGCCGTTCACCGCCAAAGCACTTTCTTGGCTCCACTCGGGTACGCGCACCTTTACCGTGAAGGTCTCTTCCCGGGGGAGGGAGACCTCGATCTTCACGTCGCCAGATAGCGGGTAGTCGGTGTGAATAGCTATCTTACCCTCCCTCTTGGCGGGTGTCTGAAAGTCCGCCTCGCCTTGGTTGTAGAGGTTGATCACGGGACCCTCCGCGGAGTTCATCACGGCCACGTACGGGATGTAGGCCAGCCCCATGGGGCCGTTCAGGTTGCAGCAGGTGACGGGCATCCCGTCGAACTCCCACCCCCATCCCTGGTTCGTGACCTTGGCCCCGTTGAGGAGGTTCACGTAGCTAAACCCGTCGCCGCTGGGCTTCATTGCGCCTATGAGTCCGTTGTAGACGTATTTCTCGATCTCGTCGATGGCAGCCGGGTCTCCCGTGAGGCGGGCTATCTGGCTGCAAAATTTCATCCAGGTGACCCCCACGCAGGTCTCCATCATCCGCGTGATGTCGGGGTTGGTCTGCTCCAGCGCGGTGTTGCCCCACGCCTCCCCGTACACCTGTGGGTGGTAGGGCTGGTCTGAACCGCCGTTGCCGATGATGGTGATCTCGTACTTTCTCACGTTGTTATACAGGTTGAGCACCATCTGTTTTATTTCCGGTTGACCGGTTACGCGGTAGTACTCCACCAGACCCTCGAAAATCGACAACATCTCGTACGCCTTGGGGTAGTGGCCGGCCATCTTGTAAGGCTCCACGTTGTTAAGCGCCATCTCGAAGATGTTGAAGTGTTTGGTGCCTCCCGCGTCGATGATGTAGGTTGAGAAGTCGAGGTACCGCTTTTCTCCTGTCCATTGATAGAGTTTCACGAAAGGCTCCAGCAGGCTGCTCGATTCGATGTGGCACTCTTCATGCCCGATATTTGTAGCGCTCCACCCAACATCGGTGATCTCGACCTTGGGAGCGGGTCCCACGATGGAGATAATGTTGTCTGCCTGCTTCTTGAGCGCGTCGAGCACCCGGGGATCCGCGTTGACCCACTCGTAGTAGCCTTGAAGTCCCAGCATCACGTATTTGCGCTCCCACAGCTCGCTCTCCTCGGGTTGCCCCTCGATCTCTACGCAGCTGATGCTGCCGTTCTCCCGTTGTGTGGTAAGCAAGTCCCGTACCGTTTCGTCCATGATTGCTTTAAGCTCCGGGTCACCCGTGTAGCGGTAGAACATGCAGCCCGAGCGAACTGCCTTGCCCCACATCTCGCCCAGGGCAAACTGAGGCCTCCCGCTCCGGAAGAACTCCACGAATTCGGCATACGGCAGGTCGCCCTTGTTCCAGTTGTCGATGGAGAGTTGGATGTAGTCGTCCAGGTAACCCTCCAACCGGACAGAGTGGGGTGGCAGTGGCACGTGCAGGTCGTTCACCTTGTTCTGCACGCCGGTTTGGCATGCCACGTGTGTCATCAGGATTAACAGTCCCACTATTCCGGTTACGGTAAATCGTTTTTTGTTCATCATCGTCTGTTGATTATTAATGTATGGTTTTCATGATCTCACTCCAGTTTGTAATCCCTATCAGGGTTTTGTACTGGTCAAACACGGCATCTTCCTCATCCGTGTCGGCAGCCTTGTAGGCGTGCCACACCGGCTTGGCTCCTCCCGGGTCTGACTCATCGTCCGGGAATTTTCGCAACCCTATCCTCAAGCCAAATTCATGGCGGTTATCGATCCAGTTGTGCCATTGTATACCGTCTATCCCGTCCAGCTTGCTCAGCTTCTTCCACGCGTAGGCAAAGCCGGCCGCCTGTTCCTTTAAATCCTGTTCACCGTAAGTCCTGGAGTTAGTCCCATTCTCAGAGAGCCACAGGGTGCGCTTGGTTGCTCCCAGGTATTGGTTTGCCGGTTGCTTTATCCAGTGGTCGATCACTTCCAGGTTTTTGAAGGTTACCAGCTGGCTCCCGGTGCTGAATGTCGCTTTTGTATCGAGCCACGTCTTGGGCTCGTTCAAGTCCTGCGGGTAGGGGTGGTAGGCAACGCCCCACTGGAAGTCGCCCTCTACCCGGCTGAATGAGACCAGGTTCTCCAGCAGCTCTTTTGAAGCGTATAGCTCCACCGGTGCGGTCCACGAATGGGTGTAGGAGCCCATCACCTCGCTGTGCTCGTCATAGGCACGTGAAATGTTGTGGCACATCCTCATCGATTTGATATAGGTGTCGAGGTAGACCATCATCGGTTTCCTGCCCATGTTGGTCCAGGAGAGTCCCGCATCCACTTCGTTGTGCATGATCCACTTGTGGATTCTGCCGTGCGTGTTTTCAGGGGTGTTATAGCGCGATGCCAAGAAGTCGAGGGCGGCCGCGTAGCAGTGCACCGACTCATCGGTGGTTAGGTTTGGCATCGTGTATATCCCCTCGGAGGTAAAGTCGGGATGTTGCAACAACCTGCCAATCTCTGGATCGGCACATTCTGATGCTTTCTGCACCAGGATGATCGCGGCGACCACGATATCTCTCTGCGCGGCCGCTTTTAAGGCCTGGTCTAAGCCATTCAGGTAGCCATCGCGTGCAAAATAGTAGGTTTTGTTTCCATACTGGTGCGCGATACGGTTTGCTCCAGGGCTCGCGTACATGAAAGCGGTAAAGGGGATGTTAATGGTTATGCTATGTATCCCCAGGATGTCCAGGTCGCTTTGGAACTGGTTCATGAAGAAACCGCCCAGCCCCTTTTTACTTTTCATGATGCCCGGTTGCATGGAGCGTTGGGGGGTGATGACATCGGCGTACCGGGCGTGCGAGGCAATCTCGTTTTTCGAAGGTGAATCTTTCACGATTACCCACTTGGAGAGGAGGCGGTCGTACTGCAGGTCGCCAATAGTTCCTTTCCGATCGACCGTTACCCGGAATGTTTTGTTTTCCAGCGGGATCCTATTCCTGAAATGGGTGGTGGTCGTCAGCGTGTCGTTGGGCAAGATCTCTCGAAGGCTAAAGGTGCCCTCTCCGTTATGGCGGCCGCTGATGGTTATCTTATCATTCTCCACCTTCACCTCTTCTATCTGGGATGAAAACTTCTGTGATAGGTACTTGGATAGGGATTGGGCAACTGCTTCATCTTTTTTTGTCTGCTCCTCCGCTGCGATGACTATTCCCCTCTCCTCTTCGTTCAAAGCCCTGAAATAGATATTTTTTATCTCGATATCGATGCCGGGGCGATTGCCAAAATCCAGCCGGAACACATCGCCCACTTTGCCCCACGATAACTTGTTTATTATCTCGTATAGGTTCAGTGAGGCAGTTTTCCATGAGCTAGTCGGGGATAGCGAACCAAAAAAAATGGAGCGAGCTTCTGTTATAGGGTGTCCCAAAAACACTTGAATAAAATCGATTTTAGCACTGCTTTTGTACTCGAATGTCAATACGACGGAGTCCTTGTGCACGGGTATCATCAACTTCTCACTAACAATGTAGGGGTCTTCCCCCGTCGTTGTCAGTCGGTACGCGTTAGAGGCCGTGCGGGTAATATTCATGTGGTTGGCGCTGGACAGGTTGAGCTTCATGTACCGGGAGGTGGTGCCGGGCATATCGATTTGGATCTCTGGTATCTTCTCTTTGCATCCGGTAATAAAAAGGAAAAGCCCGGTCAGCAAAAGAGATAAGATAGATCGAGAGGTGCGTTTTTCTAGTTTGTTTTTTCTCATGATTTCGTCCTGTTTACAATGTTACGCGCCATCCTGTTTACAATGTTACGCGCTATATGATGTTATTTGTTTAACCTGACACCCCTGATGAGTAGTATGGTAATTCAGCGAACCCTTTTCGTGCCTGGATTAGGGTGAGTCCCTTTGGTACCCTTAATGGGTGAACCCATCAGATGCTTGTGGCAACAAGTATCTGATGGGCATGGTGAGTGGATCACTCACCGGATAATTTTCACCTCGTCCGGTGCTTTGATCTCGCTTTTAACGGTTCCATCGGCCTGTTTCTCGTGCCTTACGAAAATCTCGCCATAGGGGGTGGGGTAGGTGCCTTCGGCGAACGTTAGGTCACCCAGGTTGGGTGATACACGGACAACCTTCGCTCCCGGTTCCACCACCTGAATTCCCAGTACATGGGCTGTTAGCCACGTGGTTGGGCCGGATGCCCAGCCGTGGCACAGGCTTGCCCTGAGGCCGATGTAGCAGTGTGCGCCCCCATCGGCGTGAATGTTGAACCTCGTTGGGTCGGGCAGCTCATCGATGCCCACCGCGTTGATTCTTTCCTGGTAGGTGAAGTTCTCCCAGAAGGTGGTGGCACCGAGGTCGAGCATCGCGCCCCAGTAGTCCGAAATGATCTCCATCGCCTCTTGGTACTTGCCATCTTTCGCCAACGCCTCCAGCATGTAGTAACCGTAGAAGGTGGCAAAATCGTTGGCTCCCCCCTTGAGGATTATTTTCGCGGCATCCTTGGCGGGTACCATATCGGCCAGGGAGAGGAGGGCTGCTGCCTGCTTGTTGCCGTGCATCGAGGGGTTTTGCCTCCTCAAGGAGCGGATCCCATCATCGCATTTTTTTGCCAGCGGCTTGTCATCAAGCCATTCGGCAATATCTTTCGATGCTTCAAGGGCAATCACCATCAACGCCTGAAGGCCGGAATGGATCACATCCTTATTTTCGGAGGTAGGCCAATCCAGGAAGCGGCCGCCATCCAGCTGCTCCGTCCCATCGGAAGCGATTTTGGTCATTATATGGTCTACCAACCCCGACAGGTAGGTGCGTTGCTCGTTGAGGTAATTCAGGTCGCCATGGGCATGGAAGAAGTCGCGATGGCTGATGATCCACCATAGCGAGTAGGAAGACATCCCGTTCATCCAGCCGGGCAGGGGGGTGGTGTCGCGGCCAAAATCGAGGCTTTTCCTCACCACCTCGGTATCGCCAAATACCGTGTTGATGGACATCACCTCGGGGTGCACGTCGCCCAGCCACACCAGGCGGTCCCGCTTGATGCCGTCCCATAAATAGTCTTGCATGTTGAGGTGGACGGTGTAGGCCCCCGTGTTCCATATCTCGTTCAGTCGCTCGTTGCTTGATTTAAATGAGCCCAGGTAGGGGAGGTCCCTATACCGCAAGATACCCCGCACGGCACGGATGGGCAGCTCCACCTCTTGGTCCAGCAGGTCGATGCGGACGAAGCGGAAACCGGAGTTCCCGATTTCAATGGTTCCCAGCCAGGGGATATCCAACGTGAAATCGCGCATCGCGTGGTCGTTGGTCGCGGATCCCATTCCCGGAACGCTGTTGTCGATGCAGTCGCTCATGGTTTCCGTGACCGACTCCCCGAAGCGTACGCGTACCTTCACCGGGTTTTTCTCACCCCGTATCGCGGCGGCTATCTCGATGCCCCCGTAGATCTCTTTGCCGAAATCGAGCAGCAGGGAGGCCTGGACGTTGTCGTCTGATCGCAACACGCACATCCCACTGCCATCGGTGGTGAGCTGCCCATCAAACGGGACCAGGAGCGCTTCCGGGTTTTTGACCTGCTTGCCCTGGTCGTCTGACAGCCAAAGGATATCTACAGGCATGAGGTAAGCCCGGGTGATCTCGTCTTTCACGAGTTGGTCTTGAAATGCTCGCTCCGACAAGTGGGTCTGACCGGAAACGTACCCCGGCAACAGGAGAAGGAAGAGCGCGATAAATAAAGAATGTCTCATGTTGTTGTTTATTATATAAGTGTAAAATTATTTCCTACCAATAAGTTATCTCTCTATTACAAACGAGTGTTTGCCTGAGCCCACGTGCTCGATGACGGAGAAGCTACCGTCACGTTTGTACGGTATTGGCTGGCCATCCATCAAGAGGGTCTGCTTTCTGTGTAGAAAGGGAAGGTGGACTTCCGCGGTCGTGTTGGCGGGGATGTCGATATCCAGCCTTAGTGACTCGCCCGGGTGATTGACGAAGCTAACGAGCACGTCGCCCCGTATGGTGGGCAGTTTGATTTCGGCCGAGGCCAGCGTGCCGGGTTGCGGCTTGACGCGTATCTTTTCAAACCCGGGCAACATCGGCTCGATCCCCATTAGCTTTCTGGGGATGAGGTTGGCCGGGGCCGCTCCCCACGCGTGGTTCCAATCCAGGTTAGGCTTGTACTTGTTGTCCCACGCCTCGAGGGTAATGGTCGAGCCCAGCCGTATCATGTTGTACCAGCTTCGCTCGCCCGTGGAGGCAAGCAGCTGCAAGCCGTACTCCGCGTCGTGGGCGTTGTAAAGACCATCGAGCAGGAATTGCGAGCCATACACGCTGCACGCCATACCCCGTGAGCGAATGAACTGCAACACGCCGTCAACGTGCATATCAGGCACCATTCCAAAGGCCAGGGGGAACATGTTCGCATGCAGTGAAGCGTGATCCGTTCCGATTCCGTCGATGTAGACCCCTCTTTTCCTATCGAAAAGGTGCGCGTTGAACGATTTTTTCAGCTTTTCGGCCCGTTCCCGGTAAAACGTTTGGTCGTCCGTCTTCCCGAGCACCCCCGCGATGTTGGCCATCAACGTGAGTGCCCGGTAGTGGAAGGCGTTCACCACCGTGTTGATGTCGGTGAATACAAAGCCGTCTATCTCGCCCCCCTCCTCTTTCTCCAAGCCGAGGATGCCGGTATGCGGCCAATCCACGATGTCGCGCAGTTCGCCTTTGAAGTGAATCGATTTCAGCACCTCGGGTGTCACCTTGCCGGTGCGGGTACTGATAAAACCGTTCTCATCGGCGAGAGCGATCAGGCTTTTCGCTTGCAGATCCTCGTAAAAGTGCGCCATCGAGAGGGTGTTGCCGGTGTACATGTAATCTTCCCAAGCCATGAGGATCGATTGCAGGATCCACTCGGTAGGCCATGTGGGCTTACGGATAAGGTACTCGTGGGTGTAGCGGGCCATGCTGAAGTCGTTCGCCACGCCGTAATGGGACAGTTGGTTGATCAACGCGTCCGCTTCATAGGGGATTCGTTCCCGGTCGCCGTCGACGTACACGCCCAGGAACGAGGTGGCTTTAATGGAGTACTTGCATAGTTCCCATACCTGGTTCAAAACGGTATCGGAGCAATGAAAGTGTGAGTCATGCTCGTTAAAGGGGTAGAAAGCGCTCTCC
>DUPB01000008.1 GCA_012838585.1 Bacteroidales bacterium | reverse complement strand
TACAACAAAATAAAAAAGTACCGCTTGTGATTTACCATTAATGGATATGCCCTATGCGTTACCGTGACCCCCGCCTTCGTTTGGCGTTGTACATCTTGCTTTTGATTGTCTTTTCGGGCACCCTTGTCTTGTTGGTGCATTTGTCGTCCTGGTACGCCATCTTACCCGGTTTAGGCATCATATGGGTGGTCTATCGTGTTATCCGCTTGTTCAACCGGGTACCCCGGGAGCTCTCCTACTTTTTGGACGCGGTGGAGAACGAGGATTCCACGCTCTTCTTCTCTGAGGATGTCGGTCACGAGCCGACCAAAAAGATGCACGAGAGCCTCAACCGGTTGAACCGTCTGATACAGGAGGTGAAATTGAGCAGCCGGGAGCAGGAGCGCTATTACGGGATTCTGCTTGAGCAAGTGTCTACCGGTATCGTGGTGGTGAACAACAAGGGCAATATCCTGTTGGCGAACCGGGCGGCGAAAGAGTTGCTGAACTACCCTTTTTTGACGCACGTGGAGCAGCTGAGGCGGGTAGATTCGAATCTTCATCGTGTTTTCTCACGATTGGCGCAAGAGAGCCGGCACCAGATCGTGAAAGAGGTCTATGAAAGCGGGATGATGCGGTTGTCGCTGCAAGCCACCTCGTTCGTTAACCAAGGCACCGCGTTGCGGGTGATATCCATTCACGATATCAGGCACGAGCTCGATGCCAAGGAACTGGAGTCGTGGCAGAAGTTGATCCGTGTACTCACGCATGAGATCATGAACTCCATTACCCCCATCACGTCGCTAAGCGAGACGTTGCTGAAGTATTACATCCCGGGTGGGTATACAGCGGGAGGTACGGTGGACGAAAAGACCATCGCGAACACCGTGAAGGGCCTCAAGGTAATCAACGAGCGCGGGGTGGGCTTGATCCGTTTCGTGGAGTCGTACCGTAAGCTAACCCGCTTATCCAAGCCGGTGTTAAAGCCTGTCGCGTTGAAAGGACTGATTGAACACCTGTTGGTCTTGTTAGAGAACGAGCCCGATTTTCACCGTATCCACTTCCTCGTGGAGATCGATCCCGTTGATGCAAGTATTGACGTTGATGAGGCCCAGATGTCGCAGGTGTTTATCAACCTCATTAAAAATGCCATGCAGGCGGTGGAGGGCGTGGACTCTCCCAAAATCGTCATTTCAGCAAATTATACCGAGTCAGGCCTTTTCGAGGTCAATATCGTGGACAACGGTCCCGGTATTTCCCCCGAGGTGATGGAGCAGATCTTCGTTCCCTTTTTCACGACCAAGGAGAGTGGGTCGGGCATCGGGTTGAGCCTTTCCCGCCAAATCATGAAGAACCACGGCGGGAGCATCGAGGCGACCTCTTCCCCCGGCCATACCCGCTTTGTCCTAAAATTCGCCCGGTAAGCAGAACAGTTCGCGAAAACTTGCTATACGATGCACTCCCTGTTTCCCCTTATATCTGCCCGGTAACTACACCTTACTTTTCACCTGTCCGGGAAGTGGTGCTGAATCTAAGGCATCTCCTTTAACAATTGGCGCAACTCGTTATACAAAAGCGGTGCTGTTTCCGGACCAAGCGAGTTCTCCTCACCGTAATAGGGCTTCTCCCCGTAGACATACGGTGCTTCCACATCCCACTGGCTCTTGGGGATGATATAGCCAATCTCGTCATTGGCCAGGCCGATACCAAAACGAAACATTCCCGGCATCAGTTCGCGCAGTGGAGGCACTTCTTGCGGGTCTATGGGAAAATCCCGACCGGGCAGGGCCACTACTCCTCCATTCAATATTTCTGGATAGAGTTCTCCCGGGAAGGTGATGAAACTGGCGGGACCGATATTCCACACGGCCGCCTCGGTGCGCTTTTTCATCCACCCGGTCATATCCGCATCCATTAGCCCGATGGCGGCGGCAAGCTGAAACAGGCGATTCTTCAGGGGTAGATCGAACGTCTTTGCACGCAGGTTGATATCCGCCTCCTTCACTTCAACGCTATTTTCCTCCATTGTTCGGAGTATGATTAATCCCAGGGTATCGCCTTGCGCACGAATTTTATTAAACGAAGGCTCCACGTAAACCGTGTCGCGGAAGGGATCGGCAACTCCCGTTGAGGTATGGGTAGTCATTAACCCGCCAACCGCACCGTTCACGTAAAGGGCAATCCCTCCAACACCCTTTCTGATAAGGCTGTCCCCGTGATAGACTCCTTTCTCGACGGCTTCCCTGAGGTAGTGGGGAAAATCGGAGGAGATGAGCAGGTTCCTGCTCCACAATGTTTCGGGATGATTGGCCCATTGAACGAGTGTGCCGAGTGTTTGAGAGGTCGCAACATCCATCACTTGCATCATCCGCAGGCCATCGTCAAAGACGTGAGGTTCACGGGTGTCTTGCAGCGTTACCCCTCCTTCCGTGAGGTTTCGTGAGAAACGGAAATAGGCCGGACGCAATACTTCAACCGCCTCCACGACAGATTGCACTACCCGCCTTTTCACGTGCTCTTTCCACTCTTTGTTGACCCCGCTCTTGAAGGGCGATTCACCCCAAAGACCCAGCAGGTCAGGAGCCTCATGGGTATGGGTGGACGCGATGACCAGGTAGGTGATTCCCGCTTCTTCCGGTACCATCTCCCGGATGTCGATGACCATCGGGTGGAACATGCCGATCACGTCTACCGCCACAAGGGCGAGACGGGTATTGCCGTCATCCAGCACCATAGCCCGCGCCCACAGGTCGTCATGTACACCTTGGGCAGCTATCTTGTTGCCAAAACCGGCGATCCAGTAGGTATCGAACTTCCCGTTCCCGTTCAGGTCTTCATACGTGTCTCCCTTGTCGGGTTCGTAACGTGCGTTGTTGTCCACATCGTTCCACGGTTCCATGTACTCCGGGGTAATGGTAACTGCTGCAAAGCCGGCCTGCATGACACCGGGTTCCTTGTTCTCTATTTTTAGGTCGATGCGATATCCTCGATGACGGTCACGCACGTTGTGGTAAGCGTAAAGCGAGAGGATAAGGATAAAAATGAAGAGCGATGTCCCTATGATTTTTAGTGTCTTCACCAACGTTTTTTCTTTTTACCGTAATTCCAACAAAGTCTGTTCTCTTTATAGGGTTTCAGTGATACAAGGTAGTATCTCCAAGGGGGATGCGAACGGGCCATCGAGGTGCAGCTGGACAGTTTCAGTGATACAAGGTAGTATCTCCAAAGTGTGTGATTCTATCCTTAGATAGAAATAATGCGCTTTACATACTTATTGGGGTAATGTTAAGAACTGTCCCAGCTTCCGGTATTGTTCCTGTTTCCCGGCGTAATGTGCTTTACGCTCTTCATTCGGTAAATACTCAGCCAGTACGCCTTGTCCCATAGCGGACTGCGCGTGTTCCACCGTGGGGTAAACTCCCGATGCCACCGCCGCGCACATGGCCGCACCCAGTGCACCTGCCTGTTGTGAGGCCGCCACTTTTATGGGTATTCCCATGACATCCGAAAGTACCTGCATCACGAAGGGCGATTTCAATGATATCCCTCCCACGCCGATTACCTCGGTTATTTTCACTCCCTCTTTTTCCATATGATCCATGATGGCTTTCGAACCAAAAGCCGTGGCTTCCACCAGGCTTCTGAAAACTTGAGCCGGGGTTGTCCCGAGTGTTAACCCTGTAATGCCCCCCTTGAGCGTTTGGTCGGCAAAGGGTGTGCGACGGCCGTTCAGCCAGTCGTTGGCGATGATCCCGTCATCGGTCAAAGGTAGGTCTTGCGCCTCTTCCGTCAGCTTCTGAAGAATTTTCCCGGTAGCTTTCTCTACATCGCTTGCCGGCAAAACCGAAAAACTCCACGAGAGAAAATCCCGTAACCAGGCATATACGTCGCCGAATGCCGATTGGCCTGCTTCCAAACCGATAAGGCCCGGGATGACCGAGCCATCTACCTGCCCGCTGATACCGGGAATCAACCTCTCTTCTAAGTCTGATTTGGGCGTAACCACGATGTCGCACGTGGAGGTTCCCAATATCTTGACCATGGTGTTGGCCCGTATTCCTGCCCCGATAGCCCCAGCATGCGCATCGATGATGCCCACCGCCACATCAATTCCCGCGGGCAATCCGAGTCGTGCCGCCCACTCTTGGGACAACTTGCCGGCACTCCTGTCACTCGTGTAGGTGTAAGTGCTTAGATGGGCAGCGAACCCGTTGAGCAGAGGATCCAATGCCGACAGGAACTCCTGCGAAGGGTAACCGCCCCATTCCTCGGCCCACATGCACTTGTGCCCGGCGGCACAACGGCCGCGCTTCACTTCTCCCGGCCTTAAATTCCCGGTAAGGAGTGCCGGCATCCAGTCGCAGTGTTCAATAATGGAGTAGGCCTCTTCGCGAATCGATTCGTCTTCGCGCAAAGCGTGCAGTGCCTTGGCCCAGAACCATTCCGACGAGTAAATTCCTCCCGAGCGGGAGGTGTAATCCACTTCCCACTGGTAAGCAAGTGTATTGATCTCTTCCGCCTCCTTGATGGATGTATGGTCTTTCCAAAGAATGAACATCGCGTTGGGGTTCTCGGCGTATTTCGGCAGCAGCGCTAAGGGTGTGCCCTGTTTGTCGGTCAGGCAAGGCGTACTGCCGGTGGTATCAATGCCGATGCCGACAACTTGCCGGGCCGCCTCCGCCGGAAGTTGTGCCAATGCCCCTTTCACGGACTCTTCCAGCGTATCGATATAATCTAGCGGGTGCTGGCGGTACTGATTTTTGGAGGCATCGCAGTAAAGGCCATTTTTCCACCGGGGATAAACGGCAATACGCGCGGCCACCTCTTTTCCCGAAACGGCATCAACGATTAAAGCCCGGCAGGAGTCCGTTCCGTAATCAATTCCTATAACTAACTTTTCCATTTCTAATGGTGATATTTTTTGCTGCGGGCAACCGTAAGACTATAAAATGTAATAATCATGAAGGCAATGGTGGGTACCCAATAGGCAAATTTGATGCTTCCTGACTGGTCGGAAAGAATGCCTTGCAATTGTGTCAATAGCGCGGCACCCGCGATAGCCATCACCATGCCCGATCCCGCGATCTTGGTATCTTCTCCCAAGTCTTTCATCCCAATGCCATAGATGGTGGGAAACATCAGCGACATACAGCCCGATATCCCCATCAAGGCGTAAACGCCGATAAAGCCTTGCCCATAAATGGTTATCAAACAGCAAGCAACGGCAAGTACGGACAAGGCGGAAAGTAAATTCACCGGTTTAATCCATTTCATCAGGAAGGTACATACGAAACGTCCGATGACAAACAAAACAAGCGACAAGATGTAATAGGTGGCCCCGGCCTGCTCCGCGGTGCGTGGCAGCAAAGCGTCAATACCTAATGACTCCATCAAGTTATAAAATCCGCCCGCGATCGGTTCCACGTTTCTCAAAGCGGCAATAATGGATTCTTGGGAGGCGTTGCTTCCCAATCCGGCAATCACGGCATCGAATTGAAGTTGCTGCATCGCGTAGCGAATGATAAACGACCATACGGCAATTTGAGCCCCCACGTAGAAAAACTGAGCCACTACCCCCCAAACGTAGTTTTTGTTTCTTTTTAAACGGCCAAAGGTGGCTTTCAGGTTAAGCGTTTTGTCATCGTCTTGTGATTTCGGCATTTTGGTAAACAGTATCAACAAGAAAAGCAGGAGCATGACCAGGCCCAATATCATGTACGCCGTGGTGACCGCCTTGAGTTCGCTGTTTTGGATGCTTACCAGTTGCGCTTCGTCTAACGCTGCCCGTTCAGCGGCGCTCATGGTGTTTAATTGCGAGAGAACGAAAATCTGACTCACCAAAACCCCGGTCAAGGCACCAAAAGGATTGAACGACTGTGAGAAATTGAGTCGCCGTGTAGCCGTACGCGGGTCGCCCAACGCGTAAACGTAGGAGTTGGCCGCTGTTTCCAACACCGATAAGCCGGCGAACAACACGAAAATGGCCATCAGATACGTCGCGAAACTGAGTGGCGAGCTGATGTTGTTTGCCAACATGGCCGGGTAAAAGAGTATCCCGCCGGTAATGCATAACCCTAAACCCAGCAAGACGCCCGACTTGTAGGTGTGCTTTTTAATGAAAATGGCACCCGGAAGGGCGAAGCACCCGTAACCCAGCAAATAACAGACCACCTGGATCCAAGCTGTTTGCGTATCCGACAAGCTCATGATCCGCTTGAAGGCGGCCAGCATGGTGTCGGTCATGTTGTTGGGAACCGCCCAAATGAAAAATAGGGAGGTGAGCAGGATAAATGGGAACAGGATACCCGCGGGCACTAAACGTTGTTTTTCTACGCTACTATTCATACGATTATTTTTTCTTTTACTTTTTAGTGTATGGAGCTGGCCTTTATCCATTTTCCTGGATGTAATAAATCAACATGTTCGTTTCCCACTCCTTTTTTTAGAAAACCTGTTTTACTTGTTGGAGAGTTATCCCGAGCAGTTTTTCGCAAATGGGCGATAAGGCTGCTTCGTCACCTACGAAATGGTATACATCGTGCAGGTGCGACAATGATTCGCCCGGTTTCAAAAAGGCTGCCGGCGAGCAGCTTTCCAGTTCCAGGAAGGGGCCCATGATGCTACCATCCTCCAGTGGTCCATCGTTATACGCGTTCAAGGCATCTCCTATAAGCGGGTTTCGCTCGGGATTCCACTCCTGGTTGAGGTACACGGCAGAGGGATCAACGTCGAACGTGACCACCGTGAGCCTTTTGGAAACCGGGTCGTAATTACCCGCGATGGCTTTGGTTCGTTTGGCGTTCATCCCCAATTTCCCGCGCCTCTTTCCGTCGGTTTTGAAGTAGAGCGTGCCACTGTTGTCATCCAGTAGTCGGTCGGCGGGAATGTCACCGAAATAATCGGAGGTAACTACCCGTCCGAGCATTTTCTCGTCCCCTTGATTATAAGGGACCACGGTTACTGCCGAATCCGAAGGGTTGAACATATCGAGCATCCAGATGCAGACCGTTCCGGTTTTCCGCGTCCATTCAAAATCATTGTTGTTGGTAATGCTGTTCTCGGTGGCGTAGGCTACCACATTCACATCTTGAGGTAACGCCAGGCCCAGTTTTTCGGCTATGTCGGCATCGGACATCAACGACACTTTACGCTCCACGGCCATGTTTAACACGGAACCCTGAAAATTATTCAGTTCCATCGTTTTACTAAACAGGACAGAACTCTCGGAGATGCTCTCCACCGTCCACTCTTCTATATCGATGGCTTTTGGCGTATGCCAGTTATCATACACCTGTTCTTTCCCGGGTGCGAAGTAGATGGAGTACTGTCCGCCCTCGGGTCCCAACCAAAAGCGATTCTCGCCGCCGAACCCGTTCATATGCTCATCTACCACACCTGCATCGAAGAACCGGTAATTTACGAAGCCGTGGCTTTTCCCTTCCAGTCCGTTGGCAGTTGAGGTGAACACTTTAGCTTGATATTTTGCCGAGAGGATCAACTGCGCTTTTTCGTCGTCCGATTTCAACACGATTAACCCGGAGTCTTTTTCGGACAGATAATTCAGATCGTATCCGAACGTACCTGTTTCATACATCTTTCCCATATTATCCGATGATTTTTTACTGTTACCCGCGCATGAGAGCAAAATCAAGCTTCCTAGCGCGATAGGTAATAAACTGCTACAGATCTGTTTTAGTATTGTCTTCATATTGAGGTTCTTTACATCAGTTGCCGTATATCGGGTTTTGTATGGCCCCCTTCTCTACGAGTACGCCATGAAGTTGGTCGGGGCTATCATTCCAGTTTCAACAAAACCCCTTGTCCAGGGGCCAACCAGAAATAGTTGTTAAAATCTTCAAGTTCCCCTTTCCACGCTGACTGCATCTTGATTTTTTTTGTTCCGTCCCTTAACTCGGGCATCACCGGATGCGATTTTTCCAAGCTTTTATTGACGATCATCACCCAATTTGAGCCATCTTCATGAATGAAATCGCCCGCCACGAATTCGCCATAGGGAACATTCTTCAGCAGGCAGTGATCCATTACTCCCCTGCATCCTTCTGGAATTGAACCGAAATGGTACACCTCGACGGAGCGCAGTTTTAACAAGGCTTTCCCAATATTCTGGATCTGCCTGTTCATATTACGCAATAGATCCCAGGTCGGCGTACGCTCACCAAATTGATCCAACGGACCACCCCTGAAATTGCCCAGATCAGGAGCGGATAGTATGGGAAGGGAAGCGGATATAAACTTGTAATAGGCGAGGCCTTTGGCACCGTAAACCAACGAAGCGAAAATTCTAATCCGAAGGTTGGCGTCGGTCACCAAACTGTAATCCCAGTGAGGAGCGGTAAGTATACAGTTCCAGAAGGGGAGTTCATACTTTAACGAAGCACTCCTGACCTGTTCCAGGTTTTTCCAAAAAAACGATGGCTGCCCGTCACCCACGACATAATCCTCCACGTAATTGTCATAGGAGTAGGCCGTGGGCTTACAAATAGTGCCGAATTGATCCAAATGGGATTCGTAATTTTCGCCGAAAATCTGGGTGGGAAAAAGGTTCACGTATGGCCATTTCCCGGGTGCCAACTTCTTGACCAACTCGATAGATTTGGCCAGTTCGGGAAGCTCTTCAGTATGCGGCTCATCTTTCAAGTGATAACCGTATAGGGCGGGGTGATCGTTATAGGTTGCTATCAACCTTTCAATGACCGGGTTTGCCGTAGACGAATTGTAGCTTGAAAAGATTACCCCCGAAAGTTCTTCGTCATAAATAACCCCTCTGATACCGTACTTGTGGCAGGCATCTAAAAAGTCGGGTTCCACGAAAGCGACCAAGTTGATGCCGCACTGCTGCATATCATCCAAAACCTTCTCCGTGTTCACGTAATCCCATGCCATCAGCGGGAAAACCGAATCGGTTACGGAGCTTGGGGTTGTCAAATGCCCCACCTGTGCTAAACCGCTCTGTGATAGCAATAGTAAAAATGCTACCGTTACAATATTCCAGTAAAATTTCATACAATCGTCTTATTTAACCGGTCATTACTCGTTCCCCCACAACCGCGGGTCGTTCCCTTTCGCTTTTCGCCACGCGTCTCTCCACCGGTGCATATCGATAAAGTTGATGAACGGTTTGGGTTGCCGCATCTCTTTGGTGGGAGCCGGTGGAAGGCTTACCGCCACGTCTTGATACCAGTAAGCCACGGTAGCCAGATCCAGGGTGAGGTTATTGTTATGTCCCGTCTCAATCGTCCCCTTTATTCCCGTCTCAAAGTAGATGGGATCACTGATAAAGAAGCGGTAGACGTGCGTTCTACCCAACCAGCCGATGTCGTTATTCACCCTCGGGTACCCGAAATAGGGGTGTGAAAACGGCTCTTTGGGGCACCAGGAGGTGTTAAAGAAATCCTCGGTTCCGGTACCGATTAAAGAGGGGGTCTCTTCACCATCGATAAACCACATATCATCTCCCTCGCCGTACCACATGGGGGTGGGGGAGTGGACGTAGTAGTTGATACCCACGAAATGCCCTTTCCCCTTGGTGTCAATCATCACGTAGTTCCGCTCTGGTTGGGTGTTAGGCTTCCACTCGCCGGTGAGGGCCCATTCGGTTTCCCCTTCAGGCAACGCTTCCGTCAGGTTATGGTTGTACCAGGCGTGGAAACGCCCCATCCCCTCAGGCAGTTGATCCATCTCCTGGTAATCGACATAGAAATAGAAGGCGTTGATGTTCTTATCGTTCTGGTTCTCTATCTCTATCCGTGCACCGTTTTCAAAGGGCATCGCGAAGTAGCTCACCAGCGAGGTGCCGTTTTCGGGACCGGCGGCCAAGGGGAGAGACGCGTAATTATACCGTTCGTCCCAACCTTGTCCAAAAAAGGGGCCGATGGGCGATTCCACGGATGGATAGTCGTTCCCATCCCAATAGATACGCAAGATGATGTCGTTGCGGCTCAACTCTCCGGGTGGGGGCGAGATGGTGATCCAGATATGGTTGATTATCCCGGTACCGTTGATTTGCGCGATGGTCCTCTTTTCTCCCGGTTCGAAAGGCTCCAGGTGATCACGATTCCCTCCCGTTTGATCGGTACTGGATATCCTCCTGTTCTTAACACCTGATTTAACCTTCGCCAGTTCCATCAGCTCTCCTTGTGATCCCGCCTGAGGATAGAGGGGCAGAACGAAGGACATCCCCAAAAGGAAAATTCCTAAAAATGTGATCTGCTTTTTTTTCATGTTATCATGTTGTTAAGTCAAATGAACAGTTGTCATGCTCGTTTCATATGCTGTTTCTGCTCAATACCAACTCTGCATTTACCACGACCTGCTTCGTCCCTTCGCTTTTCATCTCAAGCTGGTCAATCAGTAGCTCCACCGCATTTTTTGCCATCTCTTTGATGGGCTGCTTAATGAATGGAACGGAATAGGGCAAAATATAAAAGGCATCATTTTCATCAAAGCACATGATTTGAATGTCTTCCTGGATGTTGATATGGTTTTTTATCAACCCTTTCACCCCGTTGATGGAAATGGAATTGGTCGTGAAAAAAACGCCATCAATCTTCTCTTTTTGGGAGATTAAGTTTCCAATAACCTTTCGGGTATCGTTTTCCAAAAAATCGTACCTCACCTCTTCCATGATATCCGGATCATATATACCCGCTTGCTTCAAAGCATCTTCATAACCTCTTCTTCGCTCGTTAATATGGTAATGATCCTGCTTATAGGTGACCAAGCCAATTCGTTTACACCCTTTTTGAATGAGCTGTTCGGTAGACTGATACGATATCTCGTAATTATTGATCAATACAGAATTCACCGCCAATTCCGGGAAACTTCTGTCAACCAGGACAAATGGAATCTTGTTGTTGATTAATTTAATTAATAGATGTTGACTCTTCTCGGTAGGGGTTATGATGAGTCCTTCTACTTGCCGGCCATATAATGAATTGATTGCATTTTCCATTGCCTTGAGTTGCTCATTGGTGTTTCCTATGATCACACTATACCCCTTTTGTTCGGCGAATACTTGTATATGTAAAGCTAGCGTGCCAAAAAAAAGGTTGGAGACATCAGCAACAATCAGACCTATGGTTCGGGACTTGCCCATTTTTAAACCCTTGGCTAAAGTGTTTGGAACATAGTTCAATTCCGCGGCCTTATCCAATATTTTTTGTGACATTTTCTTACTGACACGCCCTTTCTCATTTTTACCATTCAAAACAAGGGATACGGTGGCAGTTGAAACACCCAACTCTTTGGCAATATCTTTTAAGGAAACTCTTTTCAAGTTGGACAAGTTTATACTGTTAATTTAAACAAAAGTAAGAGGTTAAACGATTAATCAAAAATCTTTTTATATGTTTTATAACACATCTGTGTCTTTAAGCTTAATTTAGAATGATTTTAAACAGGGGGTTTTACTTGGGATCATGGTGTATGGTGTTAACCGTAATCAAATTGTAACCAAATCTTCATAATTTCGTAATAATTCTCTCGACGGAGTTTCCTAACTTTGTTAATTCGGATTTTCTATAACTTGTGATGTTGCTCATTGTTGGGATCAGTGAGATACAGTATCGGGGGATTCGAAAATAATTTTAGTCCGTGCGGATAATTTGTAAAGTAAAGATTGTTTTCCACATGTACGATATGTGAACATGGACTGACGGGTTATAAGGAAAAAGCATAAAAATAAAATAATCGTATGAATAAGGGTAAAGCTAAAGTAAAGACGAAAAAAGGACTCAACCTCACGGTTATTCTCGCTACTTTATTGATTTTAATCGGTCTGCTTTTATTGGCATTCAATTTAGGCTGGTTGAATCCGGCGCTAAAGTCGGTTATTTTTTCTTGGCCCATGTTGCTCATTCTGCTTGCTCTTTTCGGTTTTTCCAAGAGAAACCGAATACTTCCGATGTTACTGTTGTTAGTTGGCCTATTTTTCCTGCTGCCGCGTGTAGAGAGTGTGTATCCCGGAATATTGGGAGGAGCGGGTGGTGATTTCGTCTACCAGTACTGGCCTCTTTTGCTCATAGTTGCCGGTTTGATCGTAATTATAGAGGTGGTCGTTAGCAGGAGGGAAAGAGAACGTTTTGCCAATCATTCCACTGATAATAATGGTGGTACGGAAGGAATAAGCGGTTGGTTTGAAAAAGATGTGGTATTTGGAGGTTCGGAGAGCATTTTCCTTGACCCTATATTTAAAGGCGGTGATATTAATGCAGTTTTTGGGGGAGTGGTACTCGATTTGCGTAAAACAACCCTACCGGAAGGAACCGTGTATCTCAATATCGATGCGGTTTTTGGAGGCATAACCCTCTATGTTCCAGATGATTGGGTGGTAAAACCATATTTTGAATCGGTTTTCGGAGGCTACAGCGATAAACGTCCTGACGTCAACATGGCAAGTCCGGAGGGTAACGCCCAGCTTATTTTGAAAGGCTCCCTGGTTTTTAGCGGTTGCACCGTTCAATAGTTGGTTTACGGTTGGATTAGCGCAAATATCTACCAAGCTGAAAAGGTTATAATATTTTCACCTTGAAAGAGATGTACGGTTGGTTATAGGTCAAAATGAAATAAATATCTATACATAATGTTGAATAAAAGATTGTGGTTATCTATACTGGTATCTTTATCAGTAATGGCAGCTATTGCCCAAAATGATTTAACGGAGACCGTCAGGGGCGAGGTAATCTCGGCCGACCCTACCGTTGAACTGTTTCAGGTTTCCGTGTACGTTGAAGGAAGCGATCCGGTTATAGGGACGATAACGGACGAAGATGGCCATTTCGCTTTCAGCGTTCCCGTGGGGAGGCAAAGGCTGCGATTCAGTTGCGTGGGCTTCTTCTCGGAAGAGACTGATATACTGGTGAACACGGGTAAGGAGGTGGTGCTAAACGTGGTTATGGTACCCTCCACCATCGAGTTGCAAGACGTGGAGGTGGTGGCAAGACACGATAAAAGTCAGCCCATCAACAAGCTGAGCGTTACGGGAGCCCGAACGTTCAGCACGGAGGAGACCTTTCGGTTCGCCGGCTCGCTGGGTGACCCGGCACGCATGGTACGTAGCTTTGCAGGAGTTATACCTGTAAATGATTCACGTAACGATATTATCATTAGAGGAAACTCGCCCATAGGCGTGCAGTGGGTACTTGATGGGGTGGAAATTCCTAACCTGAATCACTTCAATACCGGCGTAGGTATGACAGGTGGGCAGGTCACGATGCTGAACACCAATCTTCTATCGAATTCAGACTTCCATATGAGCGCATGGCCCGCACCTTATGGCAACGCTATGGCGGGAATTTTCGACTTAAAAATGAGAAAGGGCAATAATCAAAAACATGAGTTTTGGGGACAAATGGGCTTTAACGGGTTTGAACTGGGCTCGGAAGGTTATTTCTCCAAGAAGAGCACCTCCTCCTACTTGGTTTCGTATAGATATTCTATCCCTGACTTGATGGAAAAGATGGGTTTTTATTCAGGTATAACACCTAAATATCAGGACCTTTCCGTGAAACTCGACTTTGATGTCAACAAGAACAATCATCTTTCTGTCATTGGAATATTTGGTAGTAGCGGAATTGACTTCGTGGCATCGGAAGTGGGAATAGTTGAATTTGATGACGATTTACTTGGGAAGTTCGATCAACGTATCAAGATAGATGCCAAAACATACGTTCTTGGAGCCACGCACACCGTTGATTTTACACCGAAAACAAAGCTAACCACGCTGCTTTCCTTCGTGAGAAGCGATACCCATATGCCTGTGGACACGATGTCTCTGAGACAGCCGAATGCCGAGTGGAAAACGCTGTGGGATGAGCAAGCACTGGAAGATAAATATTCGCTCTATTCTAAGATAGGACATCGCTTCTCCTACACTTCGTCTATCGAAGGTGGGGTGAAGTATGACCTGTATAATGTGAATTACCTGGAAAAAGAGTCGTTTAGCGATGAGAGGGGAGTGTTCACCAATGTTGATAAGAAAGGCGCTTTCAGCCTTTGGCGGGCTTACGCGCAGTACAGGCAAAATGTAACGTCTAAGTTATTACTCACGGGTGGATTTCACGGGATGTACCTCGATTTTAATCAAACCTACGCGGTGGAGCCCCGGTTGGGTGCACGCTACAGACCCGCCGAAAAGCACACCTTTGCATTTGCAGGTGGACTATACAGCCAGATGATTCCCCGCTCCTTCTACTTTATCAGAACGCTTTCCCCGCTTGGCGATATCGAGTACAGTAACAAAAAACTAGGATTTATGAAGAGCACACATGGCGACTTGTCGTACGATTGGGGGTTTGCTCCCGATTGGCATTTCAAGGCTGAAGCTTACTACCAATGGCTCTACAATATTCCCGTGAAAAACGACCCCGATGAAACGTATACTATCCTTCAGGCGGGTGGGGCAGGTGACAACGTGATCATGCGGGAGGGAAACCTTGTTAACAAGGGAACGGGCAAAAACTACGGGGTGGAGCTCACCATTGAAAAGTTCATGAGTAACAACTACTACCTGCTGTTTAACTCCACGTTTTACAGATCGACCTACACGAACGGGTTTAATAAGAAGGAGTGGAGTACCGTTTTCGACGGGAAATACCTCTTTAACCTTGCCTCGGGTTACGAGTTGCCTCTAAAGAAGGGGTGGACGCTTTTTGCTGATGTAAAAAGCTCATTGGCAGGAGGTACACGCTATACTCCCGTATTTGAGGAGGAGAGTAAGCAGCAGCGCAAATTGGTGTACGATAACAGCCGTGTAAATGAGTTGCAAGTACGTCATTATTTCAGAACAGACTTACGAATAGGTTATAGGAAAAACAGGAAGAAATTTACAGACGAATTGGCTATCGATTTCCAAAACGTAACCAATCGGAAAAATATTTTTGGTTTATCGTTTGACGTTGATAAAGGCACCTATACAGAGATACTGTTGCAAGGATTTATGCCCATGGTTACCTATAGGGTTAACTTCGCATTATAGGTTATCTTCGTTTTGTTAAGTTAACTTCGCGTTACAGTTCAACTTTCCATTATAGGTTGCATTCACGTTGTGGTTCTCGTCACGGATTTTTCGTACATTCGCGGTATGGACGATATCTATAAAACGGTGGTTAGCCCCGCAGAGGGGTACATCAACGAGAAGAAGAGCAAGTTCTATTCATTCATCTACCCGGTGAAGAGCGCCGATGAGGCGTTGGATCGGGTGAAGGAGTTGCGCACGAAGTATTACGACGCACGGCACGTCTGTTGGGCCTACATGCTGGGGTGGGAGAGGGAGGAGTTCCGGGCGAACGACGATGGGGAGCCATCGGGTACGGCAGGCCGACCTATCCTGGGGCAGATCAATTCGGCCGAGCTCACCGACGTGCTGATCGCCGTGGTACGCTACTTCGGGGGAACCCTCCTGGGAACGGGGGGACTGATTAAAGCCTACAAGGAGGCGGCAGCCGATGCTATTGCCAACGCTGAGGTGGTGGAGAAGACGGTGGACGACTATATCGACCTCCATTTTGAATACCCCCTGCTCAACGAGGTGATGCGGATAGTGAAGCAGTTCGACGAGGTACAATGGACGCAGGATTTTCAAGAGAGTTGCCGCATGCGACTGCAAGTGCGCCGTTCACTGTCAGACCAGCTACAGGGGATGCTGTCGGCTATTCACGGTGTCACGATAACCGTAGATTCCCCTCAAGGGGAATGATTATTGGTCAGGGTCGTTTTATTCCCCTAACGAGCGGGTATTAGCCAAATGAGCAATGGCTTGTTCAATTATCAAAAAACCTTAATAAATATGGAATTTCCCAAAACATTGTCGTTCCTAATTCAAAATGACTACTTTTGCAGCGGTTTACCCAGTTCCAATTTGAACGCGGGGGTATTGCCGTGAGAAAGGTGTACACCGCACCGTTTAGAAAACATGTGAACGGCTTATACCACACCGTTGGAAATACATCGGGAAAGGTGTGCTTGTACATCGTATCGTTTATTAGAAGACAAGGCAATGACGTAAACCACACCGTTTAAGGTATTAACCGTAATGTAAAAGGAAGAGCATTTGAATGGAAAAAAACCTGGTTATCGTTGAGTCGCCCGCGAAAGCGAGGACCATTGAAAAATTTCTCGGTAAGGATTTTCACGTTATGTCAAGCTACGGTCATATACGTGACCTCAAGAAAAAAGATTTTAGCATCGATATTGAAAACGACTTTACGCCTATCTACGAGGTTCCGGCCGATAAGAAGAAGGTGGTGGCCGAGTTGAAAGCGGCTGCTCAGAAAGCCGATACGGTTTGGCTCGCCTCGGATGAGGACCGTGAGGGGGAAGCAATCTCGTGGCACCTGTTCAACGCGTTGGAGCTGAAAGAGGAGAATACCAAGCGAATCGTTTTTCACGAGATTACCAAGAATGCCATTCAAGAGGCGGTGAAAAATCCCCGCTCCATCGACCAGAACCTGGTGGATGCCCAACAGGCACGGCGGGTGCTTGACCGTATCGTGGGTTTCGAGTTATCACCCGTGCTCTGGAGGAAAATCAAGCCGGCCCTTTCCGCGGGGCGGGTACAATCGGTCGCGGTGCGGCTCATCGTGGAGCGAGAACGGGAGATACAGCAGTTCCAATCGGAAGCTGCCTACCGTATCGTGGCCATCTTCACGAAGGAGGAGGAGGGACAACACCATGAGGTTCGGGCAGAATACAATAAGCGGTTAAAAACCAAGGAGGAAGTCCTCGCCTTACTGGAAAGGCTGAAAACCTCCACGTTCACCGTGGAGGAGATCCATACACGGCCAGCCAAGAAAACACCGGCCGCACCGTTTACTACCTCTACCTTGCAGCAGGAAGCCTCGCGCAAGCTGGGCTTCTCGGTGGGACAGACCATGATGGTGGCCCAGCGGCTCTACGAGTCGGGACAGATCACCTACATGCGTACCGACTCGGTGAACCTGTCGGGGTTGGCTATCGGTACTGCCAAAAGCGAGATCGTGGAGCAGTACGGCGAGAAGTACCACAAGGCACGCCGCTACACGACCAAGTCGAAAGGTGCTCAGGAGGCGCACGAGGCGATTCGGCCTACCTACATGAACCAACACCAGGTGAGCGGAACGGTACAGGAGAAACGGCTTTACGAACTCATCTGGAAGCGTACCATCGCCTCGCAGATGGCGGACGCGGAGCTGGAACGGACGACAGCCCATATCGGAATATCGAATGACGAGGGCAAGTTCGTGGCCAACGGTGAGGTAATCAAGTTCGACGGTTTCCTGCGGGTTTACCTGGAGGGGACAGACGACGAGAACGTGGAAAAAGAGGAGGGAGTACTCCCGCCAATCAAAAAGGGAGAGCCACTGGCCATGCAGGAGACAAGTGCAACGGAGCGATTTACGCAACGTCCCCCAAGGTACACGGAAGCCGCGTTGGTACGTAAGATGGAGGAGCTGGGTATTGGTCGCCCCTCCACGTACGCGCCCACCATCTCCACCATCATCACTCGCGAATACGTGGAGAAAGGGAACATCGATGGGGTGGAGCGTGCCTATAACGTCCTCACGCTTAAGAAAGGGGTGATTAAGGATGTGACTAAGAAGGAGATGGCCGGTGCCGATAAGAACAAGTTGTTCCCCACGGATATCGGTACGGTGGTGAACGATTTCCTGGTGGAGTTCTTCCCATCCATCGTCGATTACAACTTTACTGCCCGGGTTGAAAAGAACTTCGATAAGATAGCCGAAGGAAAAGCCCGATGGAACGAGTCGATCGCCGAATTTTATGACCTTTTCCATCCCAAGGTAGAGGAGATATCTCAAATGCGTACCGAGCATAAGGTGGGCGAACGGGTGTTGGGTACCGATCCCAAGACGGGACGGCAGGTATCGGTGAAGATCGGCCGTTATGGCCCCATGGCGCAGATAGGCACGCAGGACGAGGAGGAGAAGCCACTTTTCGCCTCGTTGCAGAAGTCACAGTCCATCGAAACCATTACCCTTGAAGAGACGCTTAAGCTGTTCGAACTGCCCCGCACCGTGGGCGAGTTCCGAGAGAAAGAAGTAGTCATCGGGGTGGGGCGCTTTGGTCCGTACGTGCGGCATGATGGTAAGTTTGTATCGTTGCCGAAAGGGATGGATCCGCACGAGATCGAACTGGATGAGGCAATCGAGCTGATCGAGGCGAAAGAGAAGAAAGATCGGGAACGAATTATTCAGACCTTTGACGAGGAGCCCGACCTGCAGGTGCT
>DUPB01000078.1 GCA_012838585.1 Bacteroidales bacterium | reverse complement strand
TGGCCGGCGGGGTAACTTCCTGCATGGAGATGCCCAACACCGTGCCGCAAACGACCACCATCGAGGCGTTGGAGCAAAAGTTCGAACGGGCCGCTTCCCAATCGATGGTCAACTACTCGTTTTACCTTGGTGCCACGAACGAGAACCTTTCGGAGCTGAAAAAGGTGGACCCGAAAACGGTGTGCGGTGTGAAACTGTTTATGGGAGCCTCCACCGGCAATATGCTGGTGGATCAAGAGCGTACCCTGCAAGCGATCTTCGCCGAGGTCGATATGTTGATTGCCGCCCACTGCGAGCAGGAGGATATTATCAGAGAGAATATAGCGCTATACAAGCGTGAGCTCGGTGAAGCGATCCCTATTGAGTACCACCCCCTTATCAGAAGCGCCGAAGCGTGTTACCGATCCTCGGCCGAAGCGGTGGAGCTTGCCGACAGGTATGGTACAAGGTTGCATGTGCTGCATCTATCTACCGGGCGAGAACTAAGCCTATTTGACGCGGCACCGGTGGAAGATAAAAAGATCACCGCGGAGGTGTGCGTGCACCACCTATGGTTCACAGACGAGGACTACGCCCGGCTGGGAAGCCGCGTGAAGTGGAACCCCGCGATTAAAACCCAAGCAGATAGAGAGGCACTGCGAGAAGGTCTGAAGCAGGGCAAGCTGGATGTGGTGGCGACCGACCACGCGCCGCACCTGCTGGAGGAAAAGGAGGGTGGGGCGCTACAGGCCGCATCGGGTGGCCCCTCATTGCAGCACTCGCTGCAAGCGATGCTGGAGATAGCAGCCAAAGGAGTTTTCTCTAAGGAGCAGGTGGTGGAGAAGATGTGCCACGCGCCGGCTAAGCTGTTCCGCGTGAAGGAGCGGGGTTTTATCCGTGAGGGGTATTACGCCGACCTGGTGTTGGTAGACCCGAACCGACCGCACGTGGTATCTGACGATAACGTTTGGTACAAGTGCGGCTGGTCTCCTTTCCTAGGGGAGACGTTTGGTGTAACCGTGAGCAAGACGTTCGTCAACGGTCACCTGGTGTACGACGAGGGGCAGTTCGACCCAAATTTCACCGGTGAAGTGCTCCTGTTCGACCGGTAAAAATGAGATATGGCCTCGCGGCGTCATGCAAGGCTATCAATCCAAGGCGCAAGCTTCTGTTCGACCGCTAATGCTGGGAAGGTGTTGCTTATAACACCAGTTAAGCGCGTGAGGGCCGAATGGGCAAATTGCACCCCAACAATTATGGTATAATCGCTTCGCTTTCGATGTTGATGTCTTGTTCAATGTCGATGTCACGCGTGAAATGGATGATTTGTCCCAGACCAGTGACCCCTTCCCCGATTACCTGGTAGGTGCTTGCACTGGCGGCCGAGTAAAACTCTATCACTGCCTCCCCTTCCAGTGAGAAATTCACGTTGGGCTCCCAGTAGATGGTGGTGCGGTAATCGGCTTCCACCGACTCTTTATCTTCACTCGTCTCATATTTCGGGGAGTAGAACTCCGCCGGCTGCTGGTAACCGAGCGGGATGATTCGGTCGATGTTCATTGACCGGGTATTTTTCTGTACAAATCCGCCCTTGGTCGTGATTACCACGGCCCCGCTCGTGTTGGGATAATACCCTAACATGAAGGTGTTGTCCTTCATGATGAACATGTTGTCGATGGATGTGACCTCAATGGCGTCTATCTGGTCGAAGAAATCTTCGTACGTGATATCATCGATTACGAAGAGCACTGGCATGTCGGATCGGGTGGTCGTTACTCGATCCGATTTCACGATGAGTCCCGGCGTAGACACGAGCAACGAGCGCAGGCTGCTGACCTTTCTTTTTTCAATCTCATCGGCAGTAATCAGGCCGCTGGAGGTGATGGGGGAGTAAAATTTCGACTCGGTGTACGACTCCTTGCTTTGAGCGGTGACCGTGAACTCTTCGAGCGCGATTGTCCGAATACCATATCTGAGGGCATAGTCGTCGTTGGCTTGTTGCATGTAGGCGTCCAAGTTGGAATCGTACGCGGTAGACAGTCGACCACGTTGAGGTATCGTGGCGTGGGAGAGGTCAGGGAACGTTTCCAGGTCCAGGCTAATCAGGTTATGTCTGCCCCCTCTCTTGCTTAATGATTGTACCGTGATCTCCGTTTCCTCCGGGTACTCCACCTTGAACAGGAACCTTCCCTTCTCATCCGCCACGGTGGTTTCGGCACTTATCAGCGTGTCGAGGCTTGCCATAAGGCTTATCTCTCCATCTTTCATGCTCGTTAATAGCGCTTCCGTTTTTCCGCTAACCTCCTGGAACTGCTCGGGTTGGAAGGCATCGGGAGTAGTGATGATGCCCTTTAGCACGTTGGGGATATCATACCTTCGCCATCCCTGTGTCAACAGCAACGCGTCAAGTGCCTGTTGATCCGATTTTTCGCCCGTGAAGTAGGTGGCGGGCGACTCCACGTGGCCTTGAAGTTCGGAGGAGAGTAGCAATGTTGAGACCAAGTTGTCCACGGTGTCAGTGATCACCTTGTTTTTATCGATTACCGAAACGGCCAGGTTGTTCACGAAAGTCACGGTGTCCATTTCCTCCAGCTTGAGCTTGAGGGTAATGAGTTCGCGCTTCTTGTACGCGGGGGCAGAGAAATCTGCATCCATCCGGGCGAAGTCCGACTCGTTGATGTTGAAGACCAGTCGTTCACTCAGTATATCCCGGTTTTCATCCAGCAGCAGGAAGCAGGTTATTCCCGAAGGGAAGATGTTGTTGGGGAAGGAGTAGCTTTCGGTTTTGGGCGACCAAGGTTCATGGTACATCACGATTCCCTTGTGGTGGATTAAAAGGGATACCGGGGTGCTTGGGGCCGCCTCACCTTTTAGAAGCGTGGCGACCAGCATGTTGCTTGTTTTTCGCATGCGGATAGTTCTCGCCTGGGGTTCCGACAAAGGCAGTTCCACACGCTTGGTCACACCGTTTTTGGTTTCGCAGACAGCGTAATAGGTTTCGTTGGGTTTGACGAACAGGTAGAGTGAGCCCATTCCCAACGGGTGGCTCCTGAACTCGGTCACCTTTTCATCGTTGTTGTTGTAGACAGAGCCGGTCACCTCTTCGCCCAGCCCGGAGGGGTTAATGGCCTTAAAACCCACCTGGCACGTTTGGCCAGGGACAAGGTAGCCACCCTCGGGGTGAAACGACACTTCGAAGTCGTCTGCCGCGTAGGGGATAGGGTAATACCGCTCGTACTTTCGCCCTTTGTAGACGATGGACAAGAGCAAGTTCCTGTTGCTTCGGCGCTTGTTCATCGTGAATGAATTGTTAAAACGATTGCCCCCTTTTGGTCTTATCACGCGGGTGGTTTCATCCGACAGTTTGAAGGTTACCATATCGGGAGCGATCGTGTCGCCGTTTACGCGGTCCACGAACTGGAAGGTGATATCGACCTTATTCCCAACGGTCGTGAAGTGCGCGATGGGCTCAACTTGCAGGGAGTAAGGATCCAGCACGCGGATGGTCTTTTTAAAGAACGCCTCGTTCCCCTGGTTTCGCATGTATCGGGTGTAGGCCCGAAGCGTGTAACCTCCCTCGGCCAGGTCATCTTCCAAGTCGATGTAACCGGAGTATACCCCAATGCTATCCGGGCGTATTTTTACCCGTTCTATCAACTCGTTGAACGGGTTAAATAGTTCCAGGTAGATGTAGCGGCTGTAAAACGCGGGCCGGTTGGTTGCGGCATCCACAAGGTGGGCACGTAACCATATTCGCTCTCCCGATAGGTAGGCCGACTTATCGGTCTGCACGTAGATCTTTTCATGGGGGAAGCTGTTCAGCTGCTCGCTGAATTGCTGGGCAACCCAGCCTAGCTCATGTGTAGCCACCCCCGGCTGTTGTGTCGCTTCGTTCGAAATCTCCTGTGCCGACAGGGAGATCGCACCCCATGTGAACAATAGGATAAACACCACTTTTTTCATGACGGCTCTATTTGTTGTTTTACTTTTTTATGTTTCTTGAGCTTGATTGACAGTGCGTTTGGGCATGTGATTCGATTTGCCATTTTAAGGCGATGCAAACAATTCGCCAAAAAAATCGAACGCGTCGAACAGCGTGTTCTTCTCCACGGCCTGATCGATTAGCACGTTGCCAATATCCTTTAACAGGGTGAAGCGCATGGCTTCTCCCACGTTCTTTTTGTCGTGCATGGCAATCTCATGCAGGGCCTCGTAGTCGCCGCACGTGATAGGAAAAGGGCCGTAATGTTGCTGAATGAAACGTGCCGTTTTCCGTAGTTTCTCTTCCGGGAAGTCGTGCAACCGGTACGACAGCCAGAGTGCAACGACCAACCCCCATGCCACGGCGTACCCGTGAGGAACCGGCTTGCCGCGTCCAAGCGCGAAACTTTCGAACGCGTGTCCCGCGGTGTGCCCCAGGTTGAGCGCTTTACGTAGGCCCCTCTCGTACGGGTCTTTCTCCACGATGGCCTGCTTAATGGCTACAGATTGGAACAGCAGCTCGTTGAGTGATGGATAATCGATCTGTTGAAGGGGAAAGGCGAGGAGTGTGTCCCACTCATCCGTGGAGTGGAGAAGCGCGTGTTTCACCATCTCAGCGTAGCCAGATAGGATGGCCGGGCGGTTGAGGCTCCGAAAAAAATCGGGTGAGAGTAGCACGGCATACGGGGGGTAGAAGGCACCCACCTCGTTTTTATACCCTTGAAAGTTAATCCCGGTCTTGCCACCTACTGCTGCATCCACGGCTCCTAAGAGCGTGGTGGGAATGTTGATGTACCGGATACCCCGCTTGAAGGTGGCCGCCGCGAAACCGCCCAGGTCGGTCACCATCCCTCCCCCCAAGTTGATGAGTAGCGAGTGGCGGGTAGCCCCGTGTTGGGTGAGCTGTTCCCATACCTTACCCAAGCTGTTAAGCGTCTTATTCGGGTCGCCCGGGGGGATGACGATAGCCACAGCGTTTCGTGTTGCCTGAACATCGTTCAGGAGCGGGAGGCAATGCACCGCTGTCTGTTCATCCACCAGGATAAAGCATTTATCGGGGCGAATGAAGTCAATGATCTCCTGCAGGTCGCTCGCGAGGTGATCGCTTTTTATTACCCGTTGCGTTGTGTTATTCATTGCGCTGCTTGTTTCATTTCGTTGCCTAATACGCTACGACACCTGTTGCATGGTGTTATCGCCTGTTTTCTCTTCCGTTTGCCCCGTTTGCCCCGTATGTCTCGTACGCCCCGTTCCCTCCGCGTCCTTCACATCCTTCACGTTCTTCGCTTTTTCCGCGTCCCTCGCTTCTTTCACGTTCTCTTCGTTTGGATTTCCCTCCTGAGCGGCCTTGTTGTAATCGCCGTTAAGGATTCGGTAGATCTCCTCTTGGATCCGCTCACGGATGCTTAGCGTGTGGAGCCGGTTGGGTGATCGGGAAGGGTTTACCCTGTTCGATAAGAAGATGAAGATCATGTCGTGGGTAGGGTCCACCCATAAGCTGGTTCCCGTGAAACCGGTATGGCCATACGTTTCGATGGGGGTGCCTGGGCTGGTGGGGTTCGATCTGGTGTTCTGCGGGTCAGGCTTGTCGAATCCCAGTCCCCGGCGGCTTATGCCGCTTTTCGTGGAGGTGAAAAGGCGCACCGTCTCCTCGCTCAAAAATCGCTCTCCCCCGTACGTGCCCCCGTTGAGCCACATCTGGCAAAGCTTGGCTAGGTCGTTCGCGTTGGAGAAAAGGCCGGCGTTGCCGGAGATACCCCCGAAGAGGGCTGCCCCCTCATCGTGCACGTGTCCCCGCAACGTTTGCTTGCGGAAGAAGGGGTCGTTTTCAGTAGGCGCTATCCGTTCGATCGGTAGCTGTTCCAGGGGGCGGAAGGTGGTGTTGTTGGCACCCAGCTTGCGATAAAAATGCTTCTTAACATATTCGTCCAGGGTTTTTTCGCTTATCTCTTCCACCGCCTCTTTCAACAGTATGAAGTTCAGGCAACTGTACCTGTACCTCCCAACCCTTCGCAGTGGGGTCTCGATAATCTCCTTAAGGAGTATTTCGCTCATCTCGTTGCTCGCGTACAGGTTTTCTGCCACGGGGAGTGGGAACTGTTCAGACGGGCTGGAAGCGATCAGGTTAGGAAGGAATTTGTAGTCGGTACGAAACCAAGCCCCAGCGTAGTTCGCGTGGTAGGTAGAAGAGCGAGAACCGGACAGTTTCCCGGAGTAGCTCTCCTCGTCGATGACAGTGGTGTAGTAGGGGATAAAAGATGCCATCCCGGACTCGTGTAGCAGGAGTGATCGGATAGTAGTGGAGCCTTTGTCGCTCCCTTTGGTTAAGGGGACGAATTTGGCGATGGAATCCCGCAAGGCCAACTTCTTCTCGTCGTATAGCTTCATCACGGCAGGGAGGGTGGCGGCTACCTTAGTGACGGAGGCCAGGTCGTAGACCGTTTCGTTGTTCACCCACGTTCCGTGGCCCTGTTCTTGTTTCCCGAACTCCTTTTCGTAGATGATTATCCCATTTTTCGCGATCAAGATCTGGCAACCCGGGTAAGCCATCTCCCGGAGGCCCTCCATTGCGAGGCTATCGATATGTTGGAAATGGGTGGAGGTGAGTCCCACCTCTTCCGGTGAGGAGTAACCCAGTCGAGTCTTCTCCGTGTTGAGTCCACTGCCTTCGGGGTAATCAGCGGCAGTGACCGGTATTCGTCCCGTCATCGCGATGCCGCCGAAGATGCCTTGTGCCGCGTACACTTGCGCGAAGTAGCTATTGTCGTACCCCACGATGACCGCTGCTGCTTTTTCGGCGGTTGAACGGAAGGTGTTGAGTCGGTAGGGTGATGTGAAGAGCACCAAAACCACCTTGGTCTCCTGCGCGAGTTGTTGCAGGGCGATAGCGTCACCGATGTTGGGAGAGTGAATGGATAGGATAACCACATCGAACTCCTTCAGCTCCTTTATATTGGCAACCTCGTTGCTTGTTCCGGTCTGAAAGAGCCGCAGGTCACCCTGCTTTTTCAGGTAGTGTTGGAAGGGGTTGGGTGAGGGGATCCCAATCGTTACGGAGGCGATGCTCGTGGTGTCTAAACCCTTCAATGGGAACAGTTTGTATTCATCTTTTAGCAACGTGATGGCTCCCTCGTAAATCTTGCGGAGCGTCCACTCGGCCGTAGGGGCGTGCACTTTTTCACGGAGGGAACTCGTGTCAATGGGTTTAAACCGATGGGCTCCCAGGATATATTTATAGGAAAGTACCTTTCGTACCTTCTCCTCCAGGAGGGAGTTGGGAATCACGCCCATGTCTACTGCCCTCTTTACCGCTTCTACATCCTTTGTTGGATTCACCGAGCCCAACACGATGTCGTTTCCGGCCAGCAGTACCTGCACGCTTGCGTCCGGTTGATCGACAACCCCCTTCATGGCCATCCCATCACTGAAGGTCACCCCGTTAAAACCCATCTCCTCTTTGAGCAGGTGAATCCCTATCTCAGGCGAGAGCGATGCCGGTTTGCCCCTCGTGCGAAGCGCTGGCACGTTGAGGTGGCCGATCATGATCCCCGATAGGCCGGCATCGATGTATTTCTTAAAAGGGAAGAGCTCGACGCTGTCTAAGCGTGCCCTATCGTGTGGGATGGTGGGTAGGGTAAGGTGCGAGTCCTCCGACGTGTCGCCATGTCCCGGGAAGTGCTTGGCCACGGCCATCACCCCGCTCTCCTCCACCCCTTGGGCGTAGGCGATACCCTGTTCGGCCACCCGGCTGGGATTCTCTCCGTAGGAGCGCGTGCCGATAACCGGGTTATCGGGGTTGCTATGGATGTCAATGGTCGGGGCAAAATTCACGTGGATACCCATTTCGCGGCACTGTCGGCCAATCTCCCTGCCGTACTGCCTGATGATTTCAGGGTCTTGTATGGCACCCACGATCGCGTTGCGGGGGTACTTGGGGGCATCGGTGAGCCTCATGGAGAGTCCCCACTCCCCATCCACCGCGATTAGAAGGGGAATGTCGGCCATTTTTTGGGCGTTGTTCGTGATTGCCGCTTGCCTGGTCATCGTGCCTTTAGAGAACAGAAGTCCGCCTATCTTTTGTTGCCGGATATATCCGGTGATTCTTTTTTCCCAGTCGCTTGACGATGCCACGATGGGCATAAAGAGTTGGCCTACCTTCTGCTCGAGGGTCATGTTAGCGAAGACCGAGTCGACCCATCGGTGCATGGAGGTACTGTCCGCTTGTTCGTACAAAGTCGGGATGACTTGAGCCCTTGAAAAAAGGCAAAATGCCAAAAACAGGAGTAGTAGAGCGGCGCTTCTCATCGTGGTTTTTATCTTTTCTTGCAATAGTTTACCTCTTTTCGTTTTACTTGTTTTATCTCTTCCTTTTTACGTTCGCCTCTTTAATCTTCGCGTATAGGGCGTGTTAAGTACCGTTGTGTTGGTTGCTTAGTTAGCTGTACGTCTATTCTTCCCACGTTGACCCCCCTTCCGCTCGTTTGAAAGATAATTACCTCGTTGTCGTCCAGGTCGTTCACCACGGTGGGTTCCGTCATGTGGGTATGGCTGTGGCCACCGATAATTAGGTCGATGCCACGTGTTTCCGTGGCCAGTTCCCTGTCTGCCATATAGCCCAGGTGAGATAGACAAACCACCAGGTCGCAGCGGTGCTCTTCACGCAGCCTTTTCGCCATCGCATTGGCGGAAGTCACCGGATCCAGGTATTTCATACCCTTGTAGTGATTCGCCGTGATGAGCCCCTGTGGCTGGATGTTGATTCCCATCACGCCGATCCGTACCCCGCCTTTTTTCAGGATAAGGTAGGGGCGTATTAGTCCTGCTAACGCTGTTTCCGAAAAGTCGTAATTGGTCGACACGATCGGGAAGTGGGCCATACGCACCACCTTCTCCAGTACCTCTAACCCGTAGTCGAACTCGTGATTTCCCAGGGTGACCGCATCGTATTTCATCAGGTTCATCGTTTTGACCTCTACTTCCCCCTTGAAGAGGTTAAAGTAGGGTGTTCCCTGTAAAAAATCCCCTGCATCGAAAAGCAACACCTGTCGGTTTTTTCTCCTTACTTCATCAATGTAGTTCGCCCTTCTTTCCACTCCTCCCAAGCCGGGGGTGTAGCGGTCGGTTTCGGGCAGAGGCTCAATGCGGCTGTGGGTATCGTTGGTATGCAGGATGACCAGTTGTTGTTGAGCGCACCCGATCAGGCTGAAGAGCATTAGGAAAAAGAGGCTACCGTACCTGTATAAAGCATTCATGCTTGCTCTGTTTTTTTAGATTGTTTTTAATCGTTCCGACCTTAATGGTTGACTATTACTTCCTTTTTTGACCCGTCTTTTTGAGGTTTACAACCCCCGGTCGGTTTTTTTACTCCGCGGTTAAGATTTTGATCCTACCGTCGAGGGCGGAATCTACCACTTTCCCCTGCCGGGTCTGCTCCTTCATCCAGTCGATCATCACGTCTCTGAGTGTGACTTCCGTGTATGTGCAGGTGACCGCATCGCGGAATGCCGTCATGTGATCGTTTCCCTCAGCCAGGTAGTCGACCGTTACCACCTTGTAGTGTCGGTTTTCATCCACCGGCTCACCATCCACGGTGACGCTTTTAACCTTATCCCCTTCAATTACTAGCCGCACGTTGCCCGAGATGCCTGCTCCACCAATGCGCGCGTAGGCGTTGAAAATCTTGTTTAGGTCGCTCCCCTTCACTTCCAGAAAGGTAATCGCGTTATCAAACGAGTAAATCTCGAAGAGGTTACCCACCGTTACATTGCCCTCGGGCAGGGTAGCTCGGTGCCCGTGCACGTTCATCACCGCTATATCGGCCCCGTTGGGGAGGTGCTCATCGCCGTACGCTTTCATCACGTCTGACGTGAGGTTGGTCAGCAGGCTTTCAGGTCGCTTGTAATCCATGAAACGTACCGACTTCCCAATAACGATGTTCATCTCTTTACTAAGCTCCGTTTTATAGCTGTTCACGAGTTCCCGCATCTTCGCGTGAAGTGGAAGGTCATACGTGGTGTCCATTGGAACAAAGGTACCGCTAATCTCGGTCACCCGGTAAACAGGCTTGCATGCGCTCATCACAGCGAAGGCAAACAACATGCTTACCACGCTCAACGCGAACGACGCGCTGGTAATCCCAAATGGTTTTCTATTCATATACTCGAGGTTTCTGCAGCGGTTTTTTTACGCTTGATTCAAAACTTTCAAAAGTACACTATTTCAAGGAGGGAATCAAACGAGAGTAGCAAAAATAATTATAAAAAGGTGTTTTATGCCGCATATTAAAGAAAAATTGCTACCTTTGCACCCGCTTTGCGCAATCTCTGCCGGCCTCGGCCGTCATATTGCGTCTCGAAAACGTTCAGTTAGTAAAAAATAAAAGCAGTATACAAGATGAATTTGATGAAAATAGCGGAAGACTCTTTCGCTACCCAGAAAAAGGAGCACCCCGTGTTCAAGAGCGGCGATACCGTAACCGTTGCCTACCGCATCGCGGAGGGGAGTAAGGAGCGTATCCAGCAGTACCGCGGCGTGGTGATCAAGATAAATGGCCATGGCGATTCCAGGCGTTTCACCGTGAGGAAAATGTCTGACAACATCGGTGTGGAGCGTATCTTCCCGTTGAACTCGCCCTTTATTGAAAGCATCACGGTAAATAGTCGCGGTAAAGTGCGCAGGGCTAAACTATACTACTTGCGTAAGCTACGCGGTAAAGCGGCCCGTATCAAGAAGAAAGGATACTAACGGTACGTTTTGCCATTGCACGATAGAGGAACCCTTTGCCCCTTACCATGTTAACGAAGACCGAGGGCATAGTGCTTGGCACCTTTTCTTATAGCGATACCTATTCCATTGCCCGCGTTTATACGCGTGATTTTGGAACGGTCGCCTATCTTTTGCCCAAGCCTCGGAGCAGGAGGAGCAAGGTTAGGCCATCGCTCTTTTTCCCTATGTCGCTCCTCCGCTTGGAGGTAGAGCACTTCCCGCTGCGCGATGTCCAACGGATGAAAGAGGTGGAGCGGCTTATCCCTTTGTATTCCCTCTGTACCGATATGATCAAGGCGTCAATCGCCTTTTTCCTTGCCGAATTCTTGTTGTCCGTGTTGCGTGAATCGGATCGCCACGAGGCCACTTATGATTACATTCGCCACTCGGTCGAGTTGCTGGAGGTGACCGAAAAGGGTGTGGCCAATTTTCACCTGGCCTTTATGATGGGGTTAACCAAATACCTCGGTATCTATCCCAACGTGGAAGGGAACGATAAAGCTCCCTACTTCGACATGCTTTCCGGTGAGTTCGTTACGCCATCCCCGCTACATCCCCACCACTTGACACCGGGGGAGGGACGCTACCTGCGTCAGTTGGGGAGGATGACCTACCGAAACATGCATCTCTTCAAGCTTTCCCGTGGCGACCGGAACCTGATCGTGGAATATTTATTGAAATATTACCGTTTGCACCTGTACGATTTCCCCCGCCTTAAATCGCTTGAAGTATTGCGTGAGTTGTAAAAAGTATGTAAAAGAACAACACATTCCCTACTTACGCGTGGAGCTGTATCTCGTTTTTGTGATTTTTTTATCTTAAATTTGTGACCTTATTTCCTTACAATGATTACAACTTAATAGGGTGGAATGATGACTACACGAAGAGCATTTATTAAGAAAACGGTAACCGGGGCCACTGCATTTGCCGTGACCCCCCTGTTGACAAAAGCCGAAAGCTTAATCGCCACAAAGGGGTTGAGCAGGTATGTTTCACAACGTCCCGATAAGAAGAAACGAAACTTTGTGTCAGTGGCCGTGGACGAAACGATCGACAGGGTGAAGGCTAAAATTGAGGATCCCAAGCTGGCCTGGATGTTTGAGAACTGTTTCCCCAACACGCTCGATACCACGGTACACTATAGCGTGAAAAATGGGAAACCCGATACATTTGTCTATACCGGCGATATTAGCGCCATGTGGCTTCGGGACTCCTCGGCCCAGGTGTGGCCCTACCTGCCGTTAACCAAAAAAGACAAACCATTGCAACAGCTTATCGCGGGTGTAATTAACCGACAGACCCAATGCATCCTAATTGACCCCTACGCCAATGCTTTCTATATCGAGCCAAAAAGCGATGGTGATTGGGCTGATGATCGTACGGAAATGCAACCCATGCTTCATGAGCGCAAGTGGGAGATAGATTCTCTCTGTTACCCCATAAGGCTGGCCTATAACTATTGGAAGACCACCGGTGACACCTCTGTTTTCGATGCCGATTGGGTAAAGGCCATGTACCTGGTCATAAAAACCTTTAAGGAGCAGCAGAGGAAGGATGGCCTCGGTCCCTATAAGTTCCAGCGTGTAACGGAGCGGCAGCTCGACACTGTCTGTAATGATGGCTATGGAAATCCGGTAAACCCAGTAGGACTTATCGTTTCAACGTTCCGTCCCTCGGATGATGCCACTACCTTCGGTTTCCTTGTCCCCTCCAACTTCTTTGCCGTCGTCTCACTTCGGCAGATGAGCGAAATAGCGGAAAAGGTCATTAACGATTCGGTTCTGGCATCAGACAGCATAGCCCTTGCAGAGGAGGTTGAACAGGCTTTGAAACGGTTCGCGGTGGTGCAACATCCCAAGTATGGAGAGGTTTACGCGTATGAGGTGGACGGGTTTGGTAACGCCTATTTCATGGATGATGCCAATATACCCAGCCTGTTGGCCCTGCCATACCTGAACGCGATGGATAGAGACGATCCCATATATCAGAATACAAGAAAGCTGGTGTGGAGCGAGGATAATCCCTATTTCTTCAGAGGCAGCGCGGGCGAAGGAATTGGTGGACCGCATATAGGGTATGATATGGTTTGGCCTATGAGTATTATTATGCGTGCGCAAACATCTGCCGATGACAGGGAGATCGTTGATTGTCTGCGTATTTTGCGCAATACCGATGCCGATACCGGCTTTATGCATGAGTCGTTTCATAAAGACAATCCTGCCAAGTTTACACGAAGCTGGTTCGCCTGGGTGAACACCCTGTTTGGTGAACTGATTGTAGATCTTGAAGAGCAGGGAAGGATAGATCTGGTTAATGCCGCCGCCGTTGATGATAAATAGCGATAAAACAGTTATGAGAAAAACATCTTTTCTTCTCCTTTTTCTTGCACTGATAACCTACGTGCAAGCGCAACGCGGGTTCTCACTGCACAACTTTCCTGAAAACAGGGTAATGGTGGTGGCCCACCGCGGCAACTGGCGCGAAGCCCCGGAAAACTCGGTGTGGGCCATCCGAAAAGCCATTGAAGCCGGCGCGGATATGGCGGAGATCGATATCGCGCTCACCAAAGATAGCGTGCTGATCTTGATGCACGACCGCACCATAGACCGCACTACCACCGGTAAGGGTGCCCCGTCTGATTACACGCTCTCCGAAATTCAACAGTTTTACCTGCGCGACGGTGCCGGGAGCGCCACGCGTATGCGTGTACCCACCTTGGAAGAGGTTTTGAAGGAGTCGAAAGGGAAAATATTTCTCAACCTCGATAAGGGGTTCAATTATATCGGCTTGGTCTATCCCCTGCTCGAAAAATACGATATGCTGGATGAGGTGCTTTTTAAAGGGAGCGCCGATTATGAGACCTTCAATAAAAACTACGGGCACCTTAAAGACAAAATCGTCTACATGCCCATTATCGGGTTAGCAAGGGGAGATGGTCAAGCACTTGTAGACGGATTTCTGGAAAACTACACCCCCTATGGTATTGAATTCACGGTCGGAGAGACCGAGGAGCACTTGATTGATTTCAAGCCGCTGCGTGAAAAGGGCATACGCGTTTGGATAAATTCGTTGTGGCCTCATCATAACGCGGGACATCATGATGACGTGGCGCTTGAAAACCCCAACGTGTACGAATGGTATATCGAGAAAGGGGTTAATATGATCCAAACCGACCGGATCAAAGAGTTGGTAGAGTTCCTGAGAAAACGGGGACTTAAAAACTGAGGCTAATCAATCAGGATGGGGTGTTCCACCTTAAACAACATCTTGTAAAACCTGCTTTTCCCTCAACTCTTCGGTATAGATGTTCGATACGACCTCCGTTGGGATATTCAGGATATAACAAATTTGGCTGGCAACTTTGAGAGAGGGTTCGGAGCGACCGGCGATAAAGTCACTAATCCGGGAGGGGCTGACCCCGAGTATATTTGCAAGTGCTTTTTGCGTCATACCCCTCTCTTCCAGGCCATTCTTTATCAAACTGCCTATAGTGGGTTGTGCAATGGGGTAATGAGCTGTTTCGTACTCCTCCACCACGTCAGAAACAATCGACAGTTCTACCAAATTTTTATCGGTTGTTGGTGTATCTCCATTCACAAGGGGCAAAAGCTCTTCTATCCTTGCTAAAGCGAATTCATATTGTTCTTTCGTTATTTTAGTCATCTCGTTTTTCCCTCTTTTTTTACAATGATTACATCCCTTACATGATCACGACTCCCTTTAAATGGTTGAACAGTCTATCTTATCATATTCTTCGTGTGTACCCACGAAACGAATATAAACGGTTTGAACCTGGAAAAGAATCAAAGCGACAATCCTGTATTTATTACCTTTGATGTTGAATACGTAGCGGTCATTCCCAACATAATCTGTTCTTGGGTAAACGCTTTTTAATTCCGCTAAATTTTTCCATTGAGCCCTTTTCACGATCGCGTACCAACATTCAAGGGCCTCTTTGGAGTCCTCCCTCCCCCTTGTTTCATAGAATTCTCGTAATGCCCTATGTGCTATTACTACCATCCGTTTCCGTTTCTTGTTGATACAACCCCACTACTAAAAAACAGCACTTAATCAACGCGCATGCTTTCACTTTACGTCGATGTTCCACGCAAATTTAGGAAAATAGTTTTGAATTGCAAAACAAATAGCCGGGTTTAATTCGTGTTTTAGAATATTGTGGTTGATTTTTTGAACTAACTATAGTCACGGGTAAAAATGAGCGTACCCTCCTTGGAAGAGGTTTTGAAGGAGTCGAAAGGGAAAACCACAACGTGTACGAATGGTATATCGAGAAAGGGGTTAATATAATCCAAACCGACCGAATCAAAGAGTTGGTAGAGTTCCTGAGAAAACTTGGCGATGTTAAGCGCCAACAAAATTTATTTGTCGGAGCTTTTTTGTATATTTGGAAAAAATGAGCAAACTATGACAACAGCAGAATTGAAATTAAATCTTTTTCGTCAAATCGATAATATGGATGAAAGTCATCTGGAGGAGTTGTTTGGAATTATGAGCAACTACATTGCTTCGCGTAATGATTTAGATGAATGGTCTTTTTTATCGGAACAACAACAGGAAGCTATTTTATCTGCTATAGAAGAAGCAGAAGCAAACAAATTAGTTCCACATGAAACTGTAATAGAAGAAGCACAAAAAAAACTTGCAAATGCGTTACAAGGTTAAGTGGACTTTGTCTGCACAAAACGATTTTGACTTAATAACCGATTATCTTCTTGAAAATTGGAGTGATTCTGTATTGCAAAAGTTTATTGAAATCACAGAAGCAAGTATTCAACAAATTATACGATTTCCCACACTATTCCCGATTATTTATAAAAAGGAGCGAGTAAGAAAATGCGTCTTAACGAAACAGAATACACTTTATTACAAAATTAAAGACTCCGAAATTCAAATTTTAAGAATTTTCGATACTCGACTGAATCCTTCTAAATTGCAATTTTAAAATAATAGGGTGGTGCCTGTGCGTCAAGGTGTCTTATGAAAAATGCGCGTGTCACCCTGTGCCGAGGGGAGCACGAAGATTTCGGCGATATTGACATGCTCGGGTGCTGTAGCCATAAAGAGGATGCATTCGGCTACATCTTCGGCGGTGAGGGGCGTGTACCCCTCGTATACCTTTCGGGCCCGCTCTTCGTCGCCATGGTAGCGTACGATCGAGAACTCCGTCTCTACCGCTCCCGGTGAAACCTGGGACACCTTTATCCCCTTACCCACGAGGTCTTGACGCATCCCCAGGGTCAGTGCCGTCACCGCGTGCTTGGTGGCGCAATAGACGTTGCCATTCGGGTATACCTCGCGGCCGGCGATGGACGAGATGTTGATGATATGTCCCTTGCCCCGCTTGATCATGTCGGGTGTCACCGCTTTCGTTACGTACAGCAGTCCCTTTACGTTGGTATCAATCATCCTCTCCCAGTCGTCCGTGTCGCACTGGTCTATAGGAGCGTTCCCGGCGGCGAGTCCCGCGTTGTTCAGTAGCAAGTCAATGGGGTATTGAGAGCAGTAATCGCCTATCTTTTTTTCCACGGCTACTCGATCGCGTACGTCCAGTGCCAGTTTATCCACCTTTACTCGCGGGTATAATCTGTTTAGTTCCGATTCGAGTTTTTGGAGTCGCTCTTCCCTTCGTCCCACTATGAGCATCCGCTCGGGGTTGGCTTGCGATAGCGATATGGCTGCTGCCCTTCCTATACCCGAAGTGGCGCCGGTAATCAGCACGTTTTTCCCTTCCAAGCCTCTTTCTTGTCGTCTCATACGATTAGTCTAACTTTAATGAACCTTTGATGATTTTTCAATCATGTCGGTTCATATGATTGGTTTATTGTCTTTGCTGCTTTAGCCGTTCAATCTCCTGTAGGGTTTCCAGGTTCCCTTTCGCTTGCGCGTCACCTTTTTCTTGAGCTTTGACAAAGTAGTAAATCGCGTTCACGTGATCTTTTTTCAGGGCGTAGGCCACCCCCATGTTATTCCACGCTACCGGGTTCTCTTTCACGGCCTTCATTTGCACGAGAGCCTTGTCGTAATTGCCATCCACGATCTCGGCCGCGGCGGCATTAAGCACCACCATCTCGTTTTCGGGGTAGCAGATGGCAATCTGTTGGAATATATCGTCAAACTCCCTGCTGTTCACATCGTACAGGCTCGAGAGCAATAACATCTCCTCTAAGCTGAGCTGCGCGGGGTTGTTTTCCATCGTCCATTTCAACCTATCCATCTCCTCTTTACTGGGTAGCGTTTCGGGTCGGTCGGGTTGAATAGCGCTGAGTTTAAAGGTCAGTTCTGCTTCGTCAACGATGCTCACTTCGAACCTCCTTTTTGCTCCTTTCTTCGCGTACTCCTCTTTATCGGGTATTGCAGCAGGGTAATCAGTCAGGGGCAGCTTTCGAGAACGATAATCCAGTTTGCAATTGGCGCAACCCGAAACCTCTTCCCGTAGGAAGAGCGAGACCTCCGCCATCCACTCCCGGTATGGCACGGAAGCTTCGTAGTTGATTCCTTGCGTGGTACCGTTTTTTCGCCTTCTGATTTCCCCGGGCTCCCCTTTGAAAAGCCGTTTGTTCAGTGCGTTTCCCCTTATAATCATGTTGTGCCGCTTGCGTCCCGCCACCACCACGGTCGGGAAGCGCTGCTCGATATTGGGGTCTTTGTTAGATCGTAGGGCGGGAATCAGCACGATCTGTTCGTTCTTACCTATCCTTAACTTGTCAAGCGTTAAGGTCATGCTGAGTACCAGGATATTATCCTTTCTCTCCAGGCGTAAGTTTTTCACGGCAATACCGTTATCCTCATCCCCAAGGGATTGAGCGTGGAGGGCCTGGGTCCCTACCCATAGGATAGCCGCGAGCGAAATGATGAATGTTCGTTTCATAGCCGTTCACGAAAAAGATAGGTGAAACTTAGGGATAGCTGGGTGATGCCGAAATAGTGATAGGTGCCTTCTCCAATCATCTTCGTGTTTTTCGCGCTCGGGTACTTGTCGTAATCGATGAACGCGTATCCTCCCCCAACCGAAGCACCTATGTTCCATCGGGGAGAGAGGTACCATTGGTAACCGAGGCTGAGACCCCCACCGTACAGCGTGCCTTCGTACCGTGCGTCTTTTAACTTTTTTAACCGACCTAACGGGATATCCATATTGGCCACGTTAAAGAGGGCGAAGTGCCCGTGTGTACCCACGTAGAAGCCGTTGAACGCCTCGCATGTCCAGAAGCGCAACTCGGGTTGAACCAAGAAGTGCGGCATCTTCTTCTCTGCCAACACCTTTTCCTGCCCATCTACCACTTGCGTCTCTTTATCCAGCACCCAAAAGTTGTACCCCCCGCTGAGGTCCAGCGTGAGCTTTTTGCCCAGGGCAAATTCCAACCCGATATTGGGCGTGGTTGTGACCCAGTAGGCCAAGTTGGTTTTTATTCCCACTTTTTGTGCCGTGAGCTGACCTGTCGTGCTTACCAGCAACAGCAGGAGTGTAAAGGTAAAAGCTTTTTTCATCTATATGTTTCTTAAGATTACTCGTTTAATTGCCCATTGATTCTATTTTCGCGGCAAATCCTCCGCCAGGAGCGAGGTGGACACTTAATTTGTCAGACGAGCTTGTTTCAAAGATTTCTCTTTTATAGTCACGTCCCACACGATGGGCATTAACACCGTCTCTGAAAAGGGTTATCCTGTAGTTTCCTTTAGGTAGGAATGACAAATCTATCTCCATGTCGCGTGCCGACCAATCGGTCATGCCTCCCATATACCAGGTGTCTCCTTTTCTGCGCGCTATGGTCACATGTTTTGCAACCTCGCCATCTATCGCGATCGATTCGTCCCACACCGTCGGGATGTTTGCTATGAAATCGAGCGATTCTGGTTCCCTTATGTAGTTGGATGGACTGTCGCACAACATGTTGATGGGAGATTCAAAGATCACGTACATCGCCAGTTGCCTGCAACGTGTTCCCTGGCTCATGGGCTCGGAGTTTACAGGGCGGAAATTGCCTTTAGAGGCGTTGCGCATGGCTCCTTGTGTATAATCCATTGGCCCGGCAACCATCCTTATAAATGGTATAGTTACATCATAGGTTACCATGTCCAGCTCTTCGGTCGACCATTTAGCCTGCTCCAGGCCGTTCACGCCTTCGAAATTTAGCACGTTTGGGTAGGTACGCTGTAGCCCGGTGGGCTTGTACATGCCATGAAAATCGAGTATCAGGTTGTGACGCGCGGCGGTTTCGGAGGCTCTGTAAATAAAGTCCACCATCTGTTGGTCGTCTCTATCCATAAAATCCACCTTGAATCCTTTTACCCCTATATCGGAATAGTGCTTGCAAACGCGCTCCATATCTTTATCGAACGCCCAATAACCTGCCCATAGGATGATACCCACATCGCGCTTTTTACCGTAATTGACCAGCTCTTGGATATCTATTTCGGGTACCACCTGCATTAAGTCAGCCTTTTTATTTACGGACCATCCCCCATCCAGAATAACGTACTCTATTCCGTTTCGCGAAGCGAAATCAATATAATACTTGTAGGTCTCGTTGTTGATACCGGTTTTAAAATCAACATCATAGAGGTTCAAATTGTTCCACCACTCCCAAGCGACCTTGCCCGGCTTGATCCATGAGGTGTCGTCCACGCGTGACGGTGATGCCAGTTTGTATGTCATGTTCGACACCGCTAATTGCTTGTCCTCGGTCGACACTATCACCACACGCCAAGGAAACTCACGTTCTCCTTCCACCTTGGCTATATAATCCTCTCTTTGCAATACCCTCTGTTGCAACATGTTGTGACCTCCCTGTTCGGTTTTAGAAGGATAGGGGGCAAAGACACCGTCTAGTTGTGATTTTCCGGTGCTGTTTTGAAGATACATTCCGGGATATGACTCCAGATCCACTTCAGTGATGCACATTTTCTTGCCATCCGAAGCCTCTATCAGAACGGGTAAAAAGCAGATCCTCTCGTTGTCGGCCTGAGATAATTTGGTGTGGGTGTAAACATTTTCAAAAGAGGTCTGAAATTGATCACCTCCCTTTTTCACATATGGGAGATACGCGGTGAAATCTGAAGGGAACCTTAAGGAAACCTCTTCTGATTCAATGAACAACGTCTCTTTGCAGTAATTGATAAAACGATATGCCATTCCGTCGTCATAAACCCTGAAACGTAATGCCCAGTTGCCTCTGAAGGAGAATGTAACTTCATTGTAATTATCCTCTATAGTGGCGCTTGTTCCGAAAGGAGAATCGATGCTCCCTCTGTTACTGTCTCTTTTCGTTCGGAGCAATTTCGCATTTTCGCCCCATACTTCTCCTGTGGTAAGCTTCATTGAAACAGGCGAAGCATCAATTAAAATGTTGTCCCCATGTTGAACCGAGTAGGTTATTTTATTGCTTACCGAAACAGTTACGTTTAATTTGCCGTCCGGCGAGGTTACGTTAACCACTTTTGCATTTAACGAGAATGAAAATGCGCTCACTATCAATAAAACAGGTAAAATAGGTTTCATACGATTTTTTTAATTTTGTCATCTGATTGCGCGTAAATGATTTGCACAGATGGTTTGTAAAATTACAACACTTTGATTTATTACCCAAAACTAAAAGCAAGCAAAATGAAAACCCCTTGGTGTTGCACTTTTAAGGTGAACTTGCCATTCATTATTGTTTTACTCCTTCAGAAGGCGGTGCATCCTCTGGGGAGCTGCCCCATTTGCGATTTGCCTTATTTCCCATTACCAGTTCCAGGGTTCCACCCTCTTTAATATCATCGTGGCTGAACCAAGGTTTTGTCCACTCTTTACCGTTGAGACGGGCAGATTGAATGTACTTGTTCTCTTTGCCGTAGTTTTTCGCGATAATCCTGAACTGTTTCCCATTGCCCAATTCCATGGTGACCTTTTCGAAGAAAGGGCTGCCTATGTTGTAGGTAGGGCTACCCGGTGTTACGGGATAAAACCCCATTTGGGAGAATACCACGAAAGCGGTCATCCCTCCCCCGTCCTCATCACCGGGAACTCCCATCAGGTCGTTCCTGAACCATTGACCTACAAGTTCATGAATTCTTTTCTGCGTTTTCCAGGGTTGTCCGGCATAATTATACAAGTAAGGAATATGCAGCGAGGGCTCGTTAGCCATGGAGAATTGACCCACGTTGCCTGTGTGGTCGGGCAGTTGGGCGTAAAAATCGTATTTGCTTCTCCCGAGCGATTCACGAAACATCTGATCAAGGTTCTGGATGAAACGTTCGGGGCCCCCCATCAGGTGAATCAGGTCGGCCACGTTATGCTGTACATCCCAGCGGTAGATCCAGCCGTTGTTCTCACCATAGTAGAGGCGTGCACCCTGCCCCCCGGAAAATCGATAATCGAACGGCTCTACGAAGTTGCCGTTTTCATCTTTCGGGTGAAAGAACCCGGTTTTCGCGTTAAACAGGTTGCGGTAATTGTATGATTTACTTAAAAAATAGTCGTACTCTTCCGTTTTTCCCAACTCTTTGGCTATTTGTGCCAGGCACCACTCGTCGTACGATGTTCCAAGCGTTACCGCCACCGGCTGTCGCTTTTCAAAATCGCTGACTTCAGGAACGGTCTCTTCCTCGCCCTCTTTCAAAGCAGGGATATACCCTTTTTCGTGATAGAACTTATCAAGCTCTCCTGCCGGCTGGCCCGACCAGGGAACCAACGTTTTTTCCATGATCGCGTTACGCAGGGCGGGGTATTTTTTCGCCAGGTCAATATCCGTTAACCCTTTCCGGTAGGCGTCAATCACGGTCGCTATGCCGTGGTTCGAGTTCATTCGGCGGCTGTCGCCCGTGATTTCGGGGAAGGTCGGCCACCAGAAGTCGGGCATTTGCTCCGACATTCGAAGAAAAGAGTGGATGATGTCTGTTTCCATTTCGGGCTCGATTATTACCCGGAGTGGGTGCGTGGCCCGGTAGGTGTCCCAGATCCAGTCATCGGTATAGAACGGTCTGCCGTTATCGTCATGCACCTTGCCGTCAAAAGCGCTGAAGTAGCGCCCGTCTTCCGATATGCACACCGGGCGCTCGTAGGTACGGTACAACGAAGTATAGAACACCACTTTATCATCGTAAGAACTACCTTCCACGGTGATTTTCCCCAACGTTTCGTTCCAGATTTTTCTCCCTTCCTTCTCCACTGCTGCGATATCAAAGTCCGGTATCTCCCTGTGAAGATTGCTTTTCGCTTGTTCGGCATCGATAAAGGAGATCCCGTAACGAACTTTCAGTTGCTTCGTGTCGGCCGGGTACGACAACACGATATGCGCGTTTTGTCCCGAAGCCCTGTTCTTGTTCACCTGCCGTGGTTGCACATCTGGTTCCATGTACAGGTAAATGCGCGTGTTGTTCTGCAGTTGCTGATACCCGGAGAATGCTTGCCCGTCCCATTGTAACTCACCTCTGCGAGAATTTAAAATGAGGAACAGCTGTTCGGTCCGCTCGAACGTGAGTTCGTATATGCCTGATTGGTGTGACACCGCGTAATAGACGCTGGTTTCCGCTTCATCAAGGTAGACGTAGTAATCATAGGGTGTGATTTTCTCGCGGTCATAACTATATCGAATTACCGGTCTTAACCCTGCTTCGTCCCCCTGAAAACAGCTTAGGTTGAAAGCTGAACTCCCCCGATGGCTGGTAACCGCTACCGGTAACCCGTTTAGTAGATCGCCGGTATAATCTCCCCGTTCGGGGTATACGCGCAACATGCTGTTGGGCAGATGCACCGTAGGGTAGGTAGGTACCAGCAAATGGCTTATGTTGCCGATGTTAGGGTTTACGTAATCGACAACCGTTTTTGGATTTACAGTGTTGCTTTGCTGTCCACAACCCACCAAAAGAACAGCCATAAAGAACATGATTATAAATCTATATTTCATCATAGCTTATTGTATTTAATTCAACTTCTTGTTTATTTGCGCCACGATGGTGTCAATTTTGGGCACGTTGGAACAACAGGGTACACCCTACGCCGTTATCACCCCGTGGATATCATCCACGAATCTTTTTACTTTTGCCGTATCCTGCCCGTACACCTTTATCCAGTCGAATTCGCTGAAAGGCTCTTTGTTGACAAGAACCTGCCCGTTGATGTCGCCGTTCACGCTCACGTAATCGAGGATCGATTTCAGGTATTCCAGCTGCACGGAGCTGAGCGTGTTGGTGTCGATAAAACGTGAGAATTTCTGTAGAGCGGTATCCCGGTCTATTCCCACCAGCGAGCGGATAAAGATGGCCACGTTGCCGTACATCCTGTTGCCGATTTGTTTTTCGTAATCCTCCTTGCTACCCAGTTTCTCCCAAAGTATTTTTTCCAGCTGTCGGATATCGCCGATGGTGAGCTGTTCCAGGTTTTTGATTTTCTGAATCACGGGGCTATCGATGTTTTCACTCAAGTACTCTATTATTTTTTGTTTATAGGAAACGATTATTCTTGGTTTCCCAACTTCTCCGCCTTCTGTAAATTCGTCTTCAATGTCGATGATAAATGTCTTCTTCTCTTCACCTTCAATGAAATTCATTAATTCCCGAAGCTCTATACGCACCCGTTCAAGTTCAGAAACGGAAACATCTTCCCAAAACTTTTCGGTTTGAACCTCCTTTATCACATCCAATTTGGCTTTCACCTGTGGGATGGTCACTTTTGTTTGCAATATTTCCGCGATGGCGACCACCTTTTCAATACTCTTTTCCGCTTTTACCTCCTCATCCAACAAAGAAAGTTCTATCAAAAGCACTATCAGGTCAAAGCGTTTTGCATTTTCATCATCTGACGTCGCGGGTAGAAGTGGCGAAATATCTGTTCTGATTTCAAGACCGTCAACGAGTGATACATATTCCCAGGCTTTGTCGGCAGAGTATTTATCTGCTATCTGCCAAACGTTTCTAACGCTGATATGACTCCTGTTTAAGTCCGCTACCTGCGTTTGTAAATCTTTTTTAAGCCTGATGCATAGGTCGCTTAGATATTCATCCTCTTGATACACCAAGTCCTGCAAGGCAATGGCAATATCCAAATTCAGGTTAAACAGCTTTTCGGTTAGTGATTGCTGACGTACTGAAACAGTCTCTTTGAAATCCACGCTGAAATACTCGAAGTTCCCACAATAATCAAAGATTAGGAACTTCTTTTTGTCTGCATCGGGTCCAAAAATATCTTCCGAGAGTCGCGTTCCCCGTCCAATCATCTGTTGGAACTTGATTTTGGATTTCACCGTTTTGAAAAACACCAAATTCAGTATGTCGGGAACATCAATGCCCGTGTCAAGCATATCTACCGAAACGGCAATCTGCGGGTTGTTTTCTCGTTGCTCAAAATTATCTATCAGGTTTTGCGCGTATTTTACCGTGTTGTCGATAAGCACGCAAAAGTCGTGTCCGTACTTCGGGTAAAGCAAGTAGAAACGTTCTACGATCTGTTTGGCGTGCTTGTGGTTGTACGCGAAAATAATGGTTTTCCCTATTTTTTCACCCCCTTGAACTTTCAGCCCGTTGGTCATTAAGTCCTGTAAAACTTTATCCACCGTATCGTCATTGAAAAGGTAGCGATACATTTCATTGGGATTAAAATCCCTTCTTCCCGAGAACAAGAGTTCCAAATCATCCGTTTCTTGTTCGTACTCGTAGATCTGTTCAACCTGTTCTTTCTCCTCCTCCGAAAGTTCGTCATATTTTATCCCACCTGTCAGGATTTTCGACTTCCTGTTAATGACTTCATAAGGGTTAAGGAAACCATCTTTAACCGCTTCATCCAACTCGTAGTCGAAGTTGGGT
>DUPB01000077.1 GCA_012838585.1 Bacteroidales bacterium | reverse complement strand
GCCCTCGTGTTGGCCGATGAGCCGACGGGGAACCTCGATCCCGAGACGGGGAGTCAGATCGTTTTCCTCTTGCAGGAGATATCCAACCGGGGTACCGCCGTTATCATGTCCACCCACAACTATTCCATCGTGCAAGCCTTCCCCGGGAAGATCATTCGGTGCGAGAATATGTCGCTTGTACCCATGTGATCCAAAAAAAATGGTTACCTTTGCACCTTTGAAAAATAGTAACGATAGAAGTTGTGGCTGAAACGAAATACATTTTTGTGACGGGTGGCGTGGTCTCTTCCCTCGGTAAGGGAATTATCGCGTCATCGCTTGGTAAGCTATTGCAGGCAAGGGGATACAGGGTAACCATCCAGAAGTTTGACCCCTACATTAACGTCGACTCCGGCACGCTCAACCCGTACGAGCACGGCGAGTGCTACGTGACCGTGGACGGCCACGAGGGTGACCTTGACCTGGGTCATTACGAGCGTTTCCTGAACATACAGACCACCAAGGATAACAACATCACCGCGGGCCGTATCTACCAGAACGTGATTTTCAAGGAGCGTCGCGGCGACTACCTAGGCAAGACGGTGCAGGTGATTCCGCATATCACGGACGAGATTAAGCGAAACATCAAGTCGCTCGGTATAAAACATAAGTTCGATATCGTGATCACCGAGATAGGGGGAACCGTGGGTGACATTGAGTCGACCCCCTTCCTTGAAGCGGTGCGTCAGCTTAGGCGAGAGTTAGGGCGTAACTGCTTTTGCCTGCACCTCACCTACGTGCCCTATCTTTCGGCAGCGGGCGAGGTGAAGACGAAGCCCACGCAGCACTCGGTCAAAGAGCTTCAGTCTCTCGGTATTCAGCCGGACATGCTGGTGCTACGCACTGAGCGGAAGCTTGGCGATGATATCCTGGACAAGGTGGCCCTTTTCTGTAACGTGGACCAAGGTGCCGTGATGCAGTCGGTTGACGTTTCCACCATCTACGAGGTACCCCTGATGATTCAGCGCCAGGGTATGGACGAGGTGGTGCTTCGCAAGTTAAACATGCCGCTTGGCGATAAGCCGGCGATGGAGAGTTGGATGGCCTTTTTGCAGAAACGTAAGGAGGCTACCCAAGAGGTGTGCATCAAGTTGGTAGGCAAATATGCTGAGCTCCCCGACGCGTACAAGTCCATTCACGAGTCGCTCTCTCAGGCGGCCATCTACCACGACCGAAAGTTGGTGCTTGACGTTTGTCACTCCGAGCAGATCAACGATAGCAACGTGGCCGATGTCCTGAAGGGCGCCGATGGGGTGGTCATCGCTCCCGGCTTCGGTCAGCGAGGTATAGAGGGCAAGTTCGTCGCCATTCGTTACGCGCGCGAGCAGAACCTCCCCACCTTCGGTATCTGCCTGGGCATGCAGTGCATGGTTATCGAGTACGCCCGGTCGGTCATGAACCTACCCGGTGCGAACTCTACAGAGATGAACCCGAAAACCGAAGATCCCATCATCGATTTCATGGAGCATCAAAAGGCGATTACCAGCATGGGGGCTTCCATGCGTCTTGGGGAGTACGACTGTGTCCTGAAGGAGGGGTCGCTCGCGTTCAAGGCATACGGGAAAACCCGGATCAAGGAGCGCCACCGCCACCGTTACGAGCTGAACAACTGCTACTTGGAACAGCTGGAGGCCGCGGGCATGAAGTGCAGCGGGATCAATCCCGAATCCAGCCTCGTGGAGGTGGTAGAGGTACCGGGCCTCCGTTGGTACTTGGGCACCCAGTTTCACCCCGAGTTCACCAGCACCGTCGTTTCCCCTAACCCTCTGTTTATGAGTTTTATACGGGCAGCTTCGCGCATCGGGGAAAAAGGGACTGCAGGAGAGAAGAGTGGTGTTGGGGAAGGGAATGGTTAGTCGCCTTTTCATTAAACGTTAATAACTGCCGGGATTATTCCCGTCAACTACTTGATATGGATAAAAATACAGTTATAGGTCTGCTTTTGATTGGCGCGGTAATGGTTATATTCTCCATTTACAACCGCCCAAGTAAGGAGCAGATAGAGGAACAACGTCGTTTGCGCGACTCGATCGCGATGGCTGAGTCGCTTGCCCAACAAGAGGCCGAACGCTTGACCATACAGGAGGGAGTGATCGATTCACCCCATGGTGATGGGCAGGCCGTTGTTGATTTTTTTAGCGTCGTGGCACCTGCTGCCGATACCGTTACACCCGACAGTGTTGAAGCTACCGGTGAAGGAACGAAAGGTGTTGTGATTGAGGCCGTTGAGACTGAATCCGACTCTTTGTCTGCCTTCGCCGATTCCGTGATGGAGCCCGTGGTGGCCGATCGGAAGGTGGTGCTCGAGAACGAGAAGGTGCGGCTTTTGATCGATACCCGTGGTGGGAGCATCGCTTCCGTGCAGCTTAAGGAGTTCCTGCACCACACCCGCGATAGCCTCTACCTCTTTGATAAGCCCGATGAGTCCCGCTTTAACCTCGACCTCTTCAATCGCCACAGCGTGCATCTCTCTACCGAGAACGAGCGCTTCACGCCGATTGAGAGAGACGATGGGCAATGTTTAACGATGCGTCTTGAATACACGCCCCAGCAATACATCGACTTCATCTACACCCTTCCCGAGGATGAGTACATGATGGCGTTCGATATCCACGTCGTGGGGATGCAGGCCGGGCTTCACCCCGAGAGCTTGACCAACTTCCGCCTCAGCTGGGAGCAGAAGATACGTCAGCAGGAGCGGGGTCGCATGTTCGAGAATCGCTTCTCGCGCATCTATTACAAGTACGATAGGCAAGACGTGGAGCGGATGAGCGAGAACAAGAACGCCCGCGTGGAGCTTACTGAGCCGGTGAAATGGTTCGCCTTCAAAGACCAGTACTTCTCATCGGTAATCATCGGTGATCAGCCTTTCAGCAACACGCTCCTCGACACCAAGGTGCTGAACGACACCACTTACCTTAAGGAGTACAAGGCCGAGGTATGGGCGCCAGTGACCCTCAGTACTGATACCGATCTTGTTTCCACCCATTTCAACTACTACTTTGGACCCGTCCATTACAACACGCTAAAAGCGTATGACGCGGATCTGTCCAAGGGCGATAGGCTGCAACTGCAGGAGATCGTTTACCTCGGTTACCGATGGCTTAGCTGGGTGAACAAGTGGTTCGTGATCCCCATTTTCGATTTTTTCCGCTCGCTGGGATGGGGCATGGGGCTTATCATCCTCATCCTGACCCTTTGCGTGAAGCTGGTAACCCTGCCCGTCACCTACAAGTCGTTCATGTCGTCCGCCAAGATGCGGGTGCTTCGTCCCCAGATAAAAGAGCTGGAGGAGAAGTTTCCGGGTAAGGATCAAGACGCGATGATGAAGCGACAGCAGGCTACCATGGACCTTTACAAAAAGGTGGGCGTCAGTCCCATGAGTGGCTGCATCCCCATGCTTATCCAGATGCCCGTGCTACTGGCCCTCTTCTTCTTCTTCCCGTCGGCCATCGAGCTGAGGCAGCAATCGTTCCTCTGGGCCGATGACCTCTCAACCTATGACGCGTTGATATCGTGGGGCGGTAATATCCCCATTATCACCCGCTTCCTGGGTAACCATATCAGCATCTTCTGTCTCCTGATGACCACCGTGAACATCGTTTACACGAAGTATAACATGGCCCTGACCGACACGGGGCAGCAGACGATGCCCGGGATGAAGCAGATGCCCGTTTTCATGAGCCTTTTCATGTTTTTTATCCTCAACTCCTATCCTTCGGGGCTCAATTACTACTACTTCCTCTCCACGTTGTTTACCGTGGGTATCACGTTTACCATGAGGAAGCTCGTAGATGAGGATAAACTCCTCGCGCAGCTTGAGGCCAACAAGAAGAAGCCTAAGAAGAAGTCCGGTTTCATGGCTAGGCTCGAAGAGGCGCAAAAGCAGCAGGAGAAACTGGCCAGGGAGCGTGCCAAAGAGGCGGCCAGGCGCAACTACAGGAGGTGATGGACGAGGGTTGAACTTATTTATCCATTAATTGTTTTAATAATATAAACGTAAAATTGTTGTAAACTATGAGCGAAGAAAAGAAAGTACTTGAGTACGATGAGGATGAATCCCTACAGTTCATTCAGGAGTGTTTGCCTCCGGAGATGAAGGGTGAGTTTTCGGACGACGAGATCAACTACATTGTCGACCTGATTTACGAGTTTTACGAGGTGAAGGGTTTCCTGGATGAGGATGACGATGCCGAGGTGGAGATTGATGAGGACGAGTTGTTGGAGTACATCTTCGATAACGCTCGTGAAGATGGCATTAGGGAGTATACCGATGAGCAGATCGAGGCTATCGTGGCCGGGGAACTGGCTTATTGCGATACCTTGAACCTGTTCGAGTAATTTCTTGCAAACAGATTTTTTAAAAAACCAAACTGACTATGAAACAATTTTCTAAAGTGTTGGCCATCGCCCTGTTAAGTGTCGCGATGGTGTTATCTAGTTGTGGAGCCAGCAAAACGGCGCAGGGCGGTGCCATTGGTGCCGGTAGCGGCGCCGCGGTAGGTGCCGGCGTGGGTGCCATTGCCGGCGGGGGGCGTGGGGCAATTATCGGTGCGGCTATTGGGGCCGTTTTAGGGGGTAGCGCGGGTGCTATCATCGGGAATAAAATGGACAAGCAAGCTGCCGAGCTGGAGCAGATTGAAGGCGCTCAGGTAGAGAAGGTAAACGAGGGCGAGGCCATCAAGGTGACCTTCGAATCGGGTATTCTCTTCGCGACCAACTCAAGCACGCTCAACACGGCTTCGCGCGCTTCCCTCGATAAGTTCGCCGCTTCGCTGCTGAACAACCCGGATACCGATGTCAAGGTGTACGGTCATACCGACAGCACCGGTAGCGATGCCATCAACAACCCGTTGTCGGAACGCCGTGCCGAGTCGGTTTACAACTACCTTATGTCGAAAGGAGTAGCCGGTTCGCGTATGGAGTCGCAAGGCTTTGGGTCCACGCAGCCGGTAGCCGATAACAGCACTGCTCAAGGTCGTGCCGAGAATCGCCGCGTGGAGGTGTTTATCTTCCCCAACGCGAAGATGATTAAGGAAGCACAAGAACAAGCCCAGTAAATTAAGGCTAATGGAATTATGGTGAATCGCGCGGCTTGTAATGGGTTGCGCGATTCCTTTTTTACGGCATGGGTTTATCCATTC
>DUPB01000076.1 GCA_012838585.1 Bacteroidales bacterium | reverse complement strand
TCCGGAAGCGATAAGTTCTCTATTTACCCGATTATTGCAGAGGCCATCGCGAAGTACGACAAGGGGATCCATCTCAAGACGGCCGGTACCACGTGGCTGGAAGAGGTGATTGGCCTGGCGGTGGCCGGTGGAGAGGGGCTCCTGCTGGCGAAGAAAATCTACGAGCTATCCTTTACCCGACGGGAGGCGTTGTGCGCTCCCTACGCTGATGTGATTGATATTGATGCATCGAAGTTACCTTCGGTGGAGGAGGTCAACGGGTGGAGTAGCGAAGAGTTCGCTAACACGCTTCGGCATATCCCGGGTCATCCCGACTACAACCCCAACTTCCGTCAGTTGATTCACGTGGCTTACGCGGTGGCCGCCGAGATGGGGCGTGAATATACCGACCTTTTGGTAAAGTACGCCGATGTGGTAGGCGCTTGCGTGGAGGAGAACATTTACGACAGGCACCTGAAGCGGTTGTTCAACCTGTAAACGGTGTTTACTAATCCCGCTGTACGACAAACGGGATGTACAGCGGGTTTGTTGTGTGTGCCGTGCGGGATAGGGCGCATGATGGTTCACGTTAAAGCATGATGTTGTTGAAACGCTTGTAAAAACCGATGTTCTCTCGCGTAAGGATATCGAGTTGGACGTAGTTCTCCCGCTTGACCGGTTTATTGAAAATAAGGTGTTCCAGCATGGTTTTCATTGCGCGGAATCCTTGGTATTCAGGCTCTTGACCGATCAGGAAATCGATTCGCCCTTTCTTGAGCGCTTCCACGTTTGGAGTGGTAAGGTCCAGGCAGACCATCTTGACATCGTGAATCTGGTTGCTATGGAGGTAATTGGCCACGTAGTTACCCCGTGAGTTCATCACTACGACCCCCGGGATGTCGTGGTGAACGCTGAAAAAGCGGGAGAGGTAGCTCTCGTTGTTCTTCGGCTCTTCCACCGAAAAGGGGATACGCAACACCTGATACGCGGCCTCCTGCTTGGAAATATAATCCATGAACCCCCTTTTTCGCAGGATGGTGGAGTTCGCGCTTTGATTGCCCACCCGAACGGCATGCAGGATACCGATCTTGGAGTCGACCGGGATAAGCGAGGTGATTAGCTTGGCCATCAAGGTTCCGCACATGTAATGATCCGATGAGAAAAAGGCAAGTGGGTGGGTGCCGTCGTTGTTTGAATCCACGAAGATGTAAGGGATGTTCCTTTCATCCATCTTCTCGCATAACGTGTAGGTCTCGTTGTGAAAGGTGGGACCTATAATCAGGGCATCCATCTCCATCTCGGCGATTTGTCGAAACATCTCCCTGCAGGAGAAAATATCGTACTGGTTGTAGGTAAGCACTTCAATCGTTAGCTTGAGGTTCGAATATGCCTCTTTGGCGTAGCGGAAGCCATGGTGGATGCTTTCCCAATACTCTCCGGGAGAGACGACGGGAGTGGTAATCACGATCTTGTACGTTCGTTTTAGCGAGAGCGCCGACACGTGGATGTTTGGCTTGTAATCTACCTTTTCGAGTACCGCCTCCACCGCTTGACGCGCTTTGGTTGAAACGTTGCCACGATTGTGTAGGACACGGTCTACCGTACCGGCAGAAACGCCAGCCAGTCGAGCGATATCTTTGATACGGATTTTTTTTGGCATAACTCGCTAATGAAAAACAATCATCGTTTCTTGTAGGTGATACAATAATTTTGTATTTTTGTGTACGTACACAAAAATAGGATTTTTATTTGAGAATAAAAACAATTCGCATCATTTACTACCGTGTTAAGATGAAAACTTTCAGCGCCAACGGTTCTTGAAGAGTGCGGCTTTAGCAACCACGTGTGATGTAAAGCGACGTAAATAAAATGTAGTGCGGATCCACGATGAATTCAATTTTAAACGATTAAATATAAAAAGAGTATGTATTCATTATTTGACATCAATGACAAGGTGATTGTCATTACCGGGGGAACCGGGGTATTGGGCACGTCGATGGTAGAGTACCTGGCGGCCCACGGGGCGAAAGTGGCAGTGCTTGCCAGGAACATTGAGAAAGGGAACCGCCTGATCGATAAGGTAAAGGCCGATGGTGGGGATGCTATCTTCCTGCAGACCGACGTGACCAACGAGGAAGTGCTACAACAGAACGCCGATGCGATCGCGAACCATTACGGCCGCATCGATGTATTGATTAACGGCGCGGGTGGAAATATGCCGGGAGCCACCATCGGCCCGGATAGTACCATCTTCGACCTGAAATCGGCAGACTTCCGGAAGGTGGTTGACCTTAACTTGATGGGTACGGTGTTGCCCACCCTGGCGTTCGCCAAGCAGATGATGAAGGAGAAGAAGGGCAGCATTGTTAATGTTTCGTCAGCCTCGGCGCTTCGACCGTTGACCCGCGTGGCTGGTTACGGTGCGGCGAAGGCGGCGGTGACCAATTTCACCAAGTACATGGCCGGTGAGATGGCCATCAAGTTTGGTGAAGGGTTCCGCGTGAACGCGTTATGCCCCGGCTTTTTTATCACCGAACAGAACCGGACTTTGCTGACCAACCCCGATGGTTCTTATACCGATCGCGGGAAGAGCATCATCGCGCATACCCCTTTCCGCCGTTTTGGCGTACCCGAAGATCTACTGGGAACGTTGCACTACCTGGTGAGCGACGCGTCTAAGTTCGTAACGGGAACGGTGGCCATCGTGGATGGCGGGTTCGATGCTTTCAGTATTTAACTTGGCGTCGATGTGGTTCAATGACCAACTTTAAGTCGACAAACAATCAACAAGCATTATTAATCCAGAGTAAATCAACACAACACCTATGTCATTAACGTTAAGAAAAGAGTTCAAATACGCCTTGGTGGTACCTACCAGCATGGGGGTACGTATTACCCCTGCCAATGGGTTGCCGGCTTACAGCACTAACCTGTTCAAGATGCACGCGACCAGCGCGGAGACCAACGTGGCCAGCATCTCCTCTTACCTGGGTCTTCCGGTGAAGGCGCTGACCACCTTCGTGAAGGGAAGCCCCGTGGCCGATTTCATCAAGTCGGACCTAAGGGCTCGGAACATCGAGTATGAAGGGCCTGAAGTGCCGCAAGGAGGTCCCTGGGGATACCGCCACCAGTTCAATATCGCAGACAGTGGCTTTGGACTGAGAGGACCGCGGGTGCATAACGACCGGGCGGGCGAAGTGGGACGCACGTTGAGCGTGAAGGATTTTGACCTCGATAGGATTTTCGGGAAGGAAGGGGTACAAATCGTGCACCTTTCCGGGCTAATCGCCGCTTTGTCGCCTGAGGCGAGCCAATTTTGCCTGGAGATAGCCCGCTTCGCGAAGAAGCACGGCACCCTCATCTCGTTCGACCTCAACCATCGTGCCACCTTCTGGAAAGGACGTGAGGAGGAATTGCATGCCGCGTTTACCGAAATCGCCTCGCTATCGGATATCCTGATCGGCAACGAGGAGGATTACCAACTTTGCCTTGGGGTTAAAGGACCAAAGGCTGGGGGGGAGAACATCGAGGAGACCATCGATGCCTTCAAGGGGATGATCATGAACGCGAAGAAGGCGTTTCCCAACGCCACGGTTTTTGCCAACACGCTCCGGGAGGTAATCAGCGCGAACGAACACCTATGGGGTGCTATCGTCTATGAAAATGGGAATTGGCACGAAGCACCACTGCGGACAATTAACGTGATGGACCGGATTGGCGGGGGCGATGGGTTCGTCGGGGGGTTGTTGTACAGCATCTTAACCGGTATGGAACCCGAGAAGTGGGTGCAGTTCGCTTGGGCGAGCGGTGCGCTGGCAACCACTTTCTTGACCGATTACGCGCAGCCGGCCGATGAGGCGATGATCTGGAGCATTTGGGAGGGGAACGCCCGTGTTAGAAGGTAAATTATAATATAACTTAACTTTCGCATGTAACTACTTTATTGCTTTCAGGCTTGACTGGCGTAAATTGCACAACGTAGATATTTGCTCGCCTCAGCATAGTTCAAGTAAACTTGACTCCGCCTTCGGCTTATCGCAAATATTCGTGACCCATCTACCGCTTGATCGCTAAAAGAAAAGAACTTGCTAACGCTTCAAACAGCTTTTCTTTTTTAACGCCATCTTCGCGGGATGTGTCCCCACGAAATTTCACGCAGTAGATATTTGCTCGCCTCAGCATAGTTCAAGCAAGCTTGACTCTGCGTTCGGCCTATCGCAAATATTCACGAGGTCTTCGCTCTGAAAGCTAAAGAGTTAATAATATGCGAAAATTCAATAATATAAAAAATAGTAGCATGAAGCAAAAAGCAGATATTGGATTGATCGGGTTGGCCGTGATGGGCGAGAACCTGGTGCTCAACATGGAGAGCAAGGGTTATACCGTGGCCGTTTTTAACCGTACCGTCTCCAAGGTACACAACTTTATAGGGGGAAGGGGCAAAGGGAAGAACTTCATCGGTGCCGACTCGCTGGAGGAGCTGGTGAGCGCCATCAAACGGCCCCGTAAGGTGATGATGCTGGTGAAAGCGGGTAAACCGGTGGATGACTTTATCGAGCGGCTCATCCCCTTGTTGGAGCCTGGCGATATCATCATCGACGGTGGTAACAGCCACTTCCCGGATACTGTCAGGCGGACGGCATACGTGGAGAGCAAAGGGTTGCTCTACGTGGGAACGGGCGTTTCCGGCGGTGAAGAGGGAGCCCTCCTGGGGCCCTCCATGATGCCGGGTGGTTCCCCGGAAGCGTGGCCTCACGTGAAGGAGATCTTCCAGGCTGTGTCGGCTAAGGTGGACGATGGCTCTCCCTGTTGCGACTGGGTAGGTGAAAACGGGGCGGGTCACTTCGTGAAGATGGTGCATAACGGCATCGAGTATGGCGATATGCAGATCATCAACGAGGCGTATCACCTGATGAAGGAACTGCTGGGGATGGATGCGTTTGAACAGCACGAGGTGTTCAAGCGATGGAACAAGGGGGTGCTGGACTCTTACTTGATCGAGATCACGGCCGACATTTTGGCTTACAAGGATGAGGATGGAAGCCCGCTCGTGGAAAAGATACTGGATACGGCGGGACAGAAGGGAACCGGGAAGTGGACGGCCGTCACGGCACTCGACCTGGGTATACCGCTCACGTTAATCGGTGAATCGGTCTTCTCGCGTTGCCTCTCGGCACAGAAAGATTTACGGGTCAAGGCTTCGAAAGCGATCAAGGTGGCGAAGAAGCCCTTCGAAGGTGATAAACAGCAATTTATCGATGACTTGGAAAAGGCACTATACGCTGCCAAGATTATCTCCTACGCGCAGGGGTACGACCTGATGATGGAGGCGGCCAAAGAGTACAACTGGAACCTCAACTACGGGGGGATCGCGCTGATGTGGCGAGGCGGTTGCATTATCCGCTCCCGCTTCCTGGGCGATATCAAGAACGCGTTCGATAAGAACCCCTCGCTGGAGAACTTGCTGCTCGACCCCTTCTTCAAGGAGGCGGTGCTGTCAGCCCAGGAGAGCTGGCGCAGGGTGTGTGCCACCGCGTTGATGCACGGGGTGCCGGTTCCGGCCCTCACCTCGGCCTTGACCTACTTCGACGGGTTCCGCAACGAACGGCTGCCGGCCAACCTGCTGCAGGCACAGAGGGACTATTTCGGTGCGCATATGTACGAGCGGGTGGATGCCCCCCGAGGGGAGTATTTCCATACCGATTGGACGGGACGTGGTGGCAGTACGGCATCGACCATGTATGATGTTTAAAGCGTATCCCAATGGTCTATTACGAGAAAGGCTCACCGGATACCAACCTGTCGCACGAGGATTTGCGGCAGGGGTTGCAGGAAGCGTTGGACAAGCTGGGGGAACGGCGTAAGGTACTCGCCATACCGCCTGATTACACCCGCCTGCCCAGCCGGGCGGGGGAACTTACCGAGATGGCGTGGGAGTACTATGGCGACCGGCTCACAGACGTGTTACCGGCACTGGGTACACATACCCCTATGACTGACGATCAGATCAGCCATATGTTTGGTCAACTGCCCGCGTCGCTCATACGGGAGCACGACTGGAGAAACGACGTGCTCACGCTTGGAGAGGTGCCGGCGAGTTACGTGAGGGAGGTGACCGATGGAGACGTCGACTTCCCGTGGCCGGCGCAGGTAAACAGGTTGCTGGTGGAGGGGGGATTCGACCTGATCCTCTCGATTGGGCAGGTGGTGCCTCACGAGGTGGTGGGGATGGCCAACTACAACAAGAACATCCTCGTGGGGACAGGCGGAAGCGAAGGTATCAACAAGAGCCACTACATCGGCGCCGTTTACGGCATGGAGCGAATGATGGGTCGTGCCGATACGCCCGTACGCCGCGTGTTTAACTACGCTACCGAAAAGTTCCTGAAAGGGCTGCCCATCCTCTACGTCCTCACCGTGGTGGGCGTGAACGAGGAGGGCGCGCAACAGACCTACGGGCTGTTCGTGGGGGATGATCTCGAGGTGTTCGAGCGGGCAGCCCAACTTTCGCTGGAGGTGAACTTCGTGATGGTGGAGAGGCCGCTGAAAAAGACGCTGGTATGGCTCGACCCCACGGAATTCAAGAGTACCTGGCTGGGTAATAAGTCGATCTACCGCACGCGGATGGCGATTGCCGACGGGGGCGAGCTGATCGTGCTGGCACCCGCGCTAAAAGAGTTCGGTGAGGATAAAGCAATCGATCAGCTTATCCGCAAGTATGGCTACTACGGCACGCCGGCTACTCTGAAGGCGGTCGCGGAGAACCAGGATCTCCGGGATAACCTTAGCGCGGCCGCCCACCTGATTCATGGCTCGTCGGAGGGTCGATTCACCGTGACCTACTGTCCGGGGAAGGGAAGCGAGAACCTCACCCGGGAGGAGATCGAGAGCGTGGGGTTCCAGTGGGGAGACTACGATGAAATGATGAGCAGGTACGACCTGTCGAAGCTGAAAGAGGGGTTCAACCGGCTCCCCGATGGGGAAGAGATCTACTACATCTCCAGCCCTGCCCTTGGCTTGTGGGCGCATAGGGATCGCTTCGAGTAGCCGCGGCGGAGAAACAGACCTCACGTGGAACGGCTTTCACGAGGATGGCATCGCTCCGGGAAGGCATCCCCAAAGAGCGGTTTTCATGAAGGGCAACGTTAAAAATGAATATGAAGCAAAACAACATGACAACGAGAAGAGACTTTATTAAAAGTGCTGCCCTGGCATCAGCCGGGCTCGCGATGGGTGGCATCACCACCCGGACTAACGCCGCGAGCTACAGCCGTATCGTGGGGGCCAACCAGAAGGTTAACTTGGCTTATATCGGGGTGGGTAACCGGGGATGGGAGATCATGAACGACTTCGATAAGACGGGGTTGGTCAACGTGGTGGCGCTGTGCGATGTGGATCTGGGAGCCGAGCATACCAAGAACGCGTTGAACAAGTACCCCAACGCCAAACGTTTTAAGGACTTCCGGGAAATGTTCGACAAGATAGGGAACGAGTTCGAGGCGGTGGCAATCGCGACACCCGACTTTGCCCACCTCCCGGCTACCATGATGTCGATCGTCGAGGGGAAGCATGTCTTCGTGGAAAAGCCGTTGACAAGAACGTTCCATGAGTCGGAGCTCCTGCTCAAGGCCGTTGCCAAGTATCCCAACGTGGTGACTCAGATGGGTAACCAGGGGCACTCCGAGGCCAACTACTTCCAGTTTAAAGCGTGGAAGGAGGCGGGGATCATCAAGGATGTAACGGCCGTGACCGCGCACATGAACAACCCGCGCCGCTGGCATGGGTGGGATCCCTCCATCACCCGCTTTCCCGCGGCCGAGCCCATTCCCGAGACGCTGGACTGGAACGTTTGGTTGATGGCCCAACGCCACCACGATTACAACAAGGACTTTCATTACGGCCAATGGCGATGCTGGTATGACTTCGGGATGGGTGCACTGGGCGACTGGGGGGCGCATATTATTGATACGGTGCATGAGTTTCTCGACCTGGGGCTGCCGGAAGAGGTTACCCCCTTGCGCCTAAAAGATCATAACGACTACTTCTTCCCCATGTCGAGCACGATCGAATTCAAGTTCCCCGCACGGGGCGATATGCCCCCGTTGACGATTACCTGGTACGACGGGCTGGATAACATTCCTGCTGTACCGGAAGGGTATGGTGTATCGGAACTCGATCCCAACATCCCTTCGGTGGCGGGCGGAAAGATTCAGCCGGCCAAGCTGAACCCAGGGAAGGAGATATACAGCAAAGAGCTTACCTTTAAGGGCGGATCGCACGGCAGCACGCTGAGCATTATCCCCGAAGAGAAAGCGAAGGAGATGGAGAAGCAGTTGCCGGAAGTACCCCCAACTCCCTCTAACCATTACGCCAACTTCCTGTTGGCCTGCCAAGGTAAGGAGAAGACCCGCTCCCCGTTCGAGGTGGCTGCCCCGCTTAGCCAGGTGTTCTGCCTCGGCGTGGCCGCCCAACGACTCAACCGAAAGATCGTGTTTGACCGTGAAACGAAGCGGGTGACGAACGATGCGTTCGCGGATGCGTACCTAACCGGTGAGCCACCAAGGAAAGGGTGGGAGGATTTTTACGTGATTTGATTTCCTCACCTTCGAAATCAGTAGAAGGGAGGAGGTAACATAAAAAAAGGTAATATTAATAAAAAAAATCGTATGAAGAAAATTGTTTTATTAGCTACTACACTCATGTTAGTTTTAAGTTCCTGTGTACAGGGACCCAAGTGGCAGGAGCTGTTCAATGGAAAAGACCTGCAGGGATGGGAAAAGCTGAACGGAACGGCTGAGTACATTGTGGAAGACAATACCATCATCGGTATTTCCGCGATGAACACGCCCAACACCTTCCTGGCTACCACGGAAGAGTATGGTGATTTTATCCTGGAGTTCGACTTTAAAGTGGACGATGGTTTGAACTCGGGAGTTCAGTTTAGGAGCTTGAGCCTGGACGAGTATCAGAACGGCCGCGTGCATGGCTACCAATTTGAGATTGACCCATCGCCTCGTGCCTGGACGGGTGGTATCTATGATGAGGCGCGTAGGGGTTGGCTATACCCCACGAACTACAATCCGGAAGGGCAAACTGCCTTTAAGAACGGCGAGTGGAACAGTGCCCGTATTGAAGCGATTGGCAACTCCATCCGCACGTGGGTCAACGGTGTACCATGCAGCGATCTGCTGGACAACATGACCCCTACCGGTTTTATCGCCTTACAGGTACACTCTATCGGGAGCGAGGAGTTGGCCGGTAAGACGGTTTCATGGCGTAATATTCGGATCCTAACCGAAGAACTTGAAACCTACCGGACCCCGGAGAATCCCGAGGTGGTTCAGATAAACACGATCGCGAACACCATCTCCGAGCGTGAGGCTGCAGAGGGATGGGAGCTGCTTTGGGATGGTGAAACCACGGAAGGGTGGCGAGGTGCCCGCCTCGAGGGTTTTCCCGAGGTTGGCTGGTCCATTGAAAACGGTATTCTCAAGGTGCATAAGAGCGATGGGGGGGAGTCCACCAACGGTGGCGATATCGTTACCACGAAACCCTACAAGAATTTTGTGCTGAAGGTGGATTTCCGGATAACCGAAGGTGCTAATAGCGGCATCAAGTACTTCGTGGATACCGACCTGAACAAGGATGGCAAGGGATCGGCAATCGGCTGCGAATTTCAGATACTGGACGACCGGAACCACCCCGATGCCAAGCTAGGTAAGGATGGGAACCGAACGTTAGGGTCGCTTTACGACTTGATAGCGGCACCGACAGATAAGCCTTTCCGTCGCGGGTTCTTCAACACGGCACAGGTCGTGGTTCAAGGAAACCACGTGGAGCACTGGCTGAACGGGGTTAAGATCGTGGAGTACGAGCGCAATACCGACGCGTGGAACCAGTTGGTACAGACCAGCAAGTACAAAAATTGGCCCAATTTCGGGAACGCCGAAGAGGGGTTGATCTTACTGCAAGACCACGGCGACGAGGTGTGGTTCCAGAATATCAAGATTAAAGTGCTGGAGTAACCCGTCGTTTAGTAAAGTAAGTGAAAGAGGGGGTGGTGTAGAGCCGATAATGGCTTTACGCTATTCCCTCTATATCCTTACATTTGGGAAAACCCCTACCCATGGCGGAGTTTCATAACCACTTTAATGATTTGGCACCTTTCGCTTGATTCTACACTGCAACCTGCCTGTGAAATTCTTTTGCAGGTAAGCGGAAATATGTTACTTTTGTGCTTTCAATCGGCTCTGTAGTTCAACGGATAGAATAGCGGTTTCCTAAACCGTAGATCCGGGTTCGATTCCCGGCGGAGCTACTCAAGCATGTTGCCATAGGAATACTACCGTATACCAAGACTTAGTACTGATTTTCAAGTTTCATATTATCTTTCTGTTCACTTCATCCCAAAACACTTGTCGTTTCTCGAGATACGAACGGTGTGCCATTAAACAGGCAATACCCTCTTCATAAGCAACATCTATATGGGCACTTGGCGTTTTGTTCTCCCGAATGCAGTTAAGCCATTCCCGTAAATGCAAGTGAGTAACATCAACCTGACGACCCCCAATTACCGTGTTGGTTAATCCCCGATCGGCATAATACCTTTCGGAAGCTGAAGTTACCGCGTCAATTTGTCCTGCCCCCGGGTTGAAAGAGAGCATCGGCTCACTGGTGTCAATCAACCCGGATGCAATACCTTTTTGGTACTGGGTAGAATTTCGGTCGACGGTTATCTTGATGTTGTTCCCAAGTTCCATGGAGGCATCGTGTCCCATGAAAACCCTTCCACGGCTTCTGCTTGAGGCAAGATTCCCGCTGTACAATAAGGTTAAATCCTTATCAGGATACTCGAATACACAATGTAAACTATCGGGCATTTCCCGGTTGTCTTTCCAATAGTATATTCCTCCCGACGAGGAGACTGATTTGGGGATACCGATTCGTAGCAGCTGATTCACCGCGTCAAACTCATGGGTAAATAGTTGGCCTATCAACCCGGTATCGTATGCAAACCATTTCGTCCAGTTATAAAACCTGTCGATGCTGAATGGAACGTAAGGCGTATTTCCCAGCCACTGCATCCAATCAATGCTTTTTTCGTCTCCTGGCTTGGGGTTCCCATCGGCATCCAGATGCCTGATCCAGGCGCCCTCCGCGGTATTGCGATTGCTGGTTGTCTCTATCAGGGTGATTTTCCCCAAGACGTTTTTATCAATAATTTCTTTGGCTTGCTTAAAAACAGTGCTTTGCGTTATCTGATGGCCTAACTGAAAAGTGATGTGGCTGTTTTTCACGGTGTGATACAATTCATTCAGCTCTTCTTCAGTATGCGCCACGCTTTTCTCCAAATAGACATGTTTCCCCGCTTTGGTCGCGTCAATCGCCATGAATCCATGATGGTGATCGGGCGTTGATATGATAACCGCGTCAATATCTTTGTCGGCCAGCATATCCTGATAGGTACGATAACGCTTAATAGGCAGCTTTGAAGCTCCGTCGCGCAGGTTGTTGTTCGCGACTTCCAAACCGCGCTGGGCATGTAAATCAAACACGTCGCAAATTCCCGTGATAGCCACGTTAAGGTTTTCTTGTTCCAACCAACTCCTTAACGTGTTGTTGTTTGTTCGTCTTTCAACCTCATCGGGATGCATAAATCCCAGTCCCGCTGAAAGTTGTTCTGCCCGTCGCCCGAATCCTATAATACCGATACGAATAATATCCCGTGCTTCGTCTTTCCCGTAATCAGGAATTGAAAAATCCATTTTATCGAGACCTAACTCCTGAACTATACGGCTTCTTCTGTTCTTGTCATAGTTGATTTTCCGCGATAGTTCAAAACCGAACAGTCCGGCCACGGGTATTCCCGCAAGTGCTTTTAGCGCGTTTCGGCGTGAAATATCCTTTGGCGTTTTTTCTGTTGCATCACTTGTAGGCATGTTTTTTTCCTCTTTTATCCCTTTATCTTGTTCATCCATTTTTTGTTCTTTTTTTAAAGTGCGATTGAAAAAAGTGATCTAACCCAAATATTCTGTTTGTCGGGAAAAGGGCTAATCCGAATAGAGCGATAGCCTCGATGAGTGTTCTGTTGATAATCAAGTTGCTACCATCGGAAGGCAAGGTGTATTCATAGCCTACCAATGGCGGAACACTCAAATAATAGATAAAAATTAAAATTGATCCTATTATGGCAGCCGGTTTAAAGAGAAAACCAAATATCAAGGCCAACCCAATCAGCACCAATCCCCAGGCGTTTAAAACGTCTATGGTGGCGAGTAGATCGGCATTCGATAAAATCCATTTAGCGAAACCCGACAGGATTCCCTGCGACTCGTGCAGAAAATCAGCGGATGTCCATTGGGGATTGATAACTTTCGATATCCCTTCGTACAACACGTGCCATCCTATGGCAAACCTAAGCGTTAGCAGAAATATCAACTGAGATTTCGTGTAATTTTTTTCACTTATCATTGCAAAAAATTTATTTTATCCACCTTAACAGTCTCTGTTTTAATAAAATGTGTAGCCAATGTGTAAGAACTTTTCCATTCAGCATGTTACGGTTTACTGCGAAACCGAAAAAGCTTTCGGTTACCTCTTTAAATAGCTATCCATGATAAACGAGGGTACCCATATCATCATGGATTTAATGGTCGTATTCTTATCTTCAATAAAAGATGCTGGAGGAGTAATGCTCATATTGTTTTTAAGTCGATTGGGTACAAAAGTGGTGTTTCAAACGACTTGATAACACAAAATTATTTCTTTCACATGTAGCAGATGCTTAAAAAACGGATTGTTGTCTTCAAAAAGCGTTAGCTGCTTCCATCCGTTTTTTTAAAGTCTCATCTGACGGTATCTTCTGAAACAGGTAACAGCCCGCTCAAACTCTATAGGCAACACTTTATTGTGCAGATAGATCTCTTTCATAATGATTTTGTGACGTTCTTCTTTTACACAAGGGGCAAGTTACGAGAAATTAAAATATGGACAAAGGTAATAAAAGTTTAATGATGTTATAACCATAGTTTTCTGGTGTTAAGAAAAATATTTATCTTTATACCGTAAATAGGTAATTGTATGACACGAAACTTTTTTTACGCACTATTTGCCATGATTGCCGTGGTGGCGTTTCTTTCTTGTGTGGGAAACAAGGCAAAACAGAACGAGTTGAAATCGACCGAAGGGGAATGGGTCTCCCTTTTTAATGGAGAGGATTTAACCGGCTGGATACCCAAGATACGGGGGTACGAGCCGGGCGATAACTTCGGTAACACGTTTCGCGTGGAAGAGGGCATGATCAAGGTAAGGTACGATGCGTATGACACCTTTAACGAGCGGTTTGGTCACCTCTTCTACGAACAGGAATATTCACATTACCTACTAAGGGTGGAGTATCGCTTCGTGGGCGAGCAATGCCCGGGCGCACCCGGGTGGGCCTACCGGAACAGTGGACTTATGCTACACGGGCAGACACCGGAGTCGATGAACCTAGACCAGGATTTCCCTACCTCTATCGAGATGCAGCTGCTGGGGAGCGACTCGCTGGTGCAACGTACCAATATGAATGTCTGCACGCCGGGTACAAACATCGTGATGGGAGGTGAATTGATCCTGGATCATTGCGTGAACTCTTCCTCGGAGCTCTGTTATGGCGATGAATGGTACACCGCACAGGTGGAGGTGAGGGGTAACGAGGTGATCCGTCATATCTTGAACGGCGACACGGTACTTCACTATAGCCAGCCGCAATTGGATGAGCGGGATGGGACCTACGAGCGACTCGTAGAAATGAATGGCGGTAATAAGATGTTGAGCAAGGGAACGATCTCCCTGCAAAGCGAAGGGCACCCCATCGACTTCAGGAAGGTCGAGATCAAGGAGCTTCAGTAGACCCCAACGGGATGTTGAGGCGCTGAAACGGGCAATAAACTTCTTTGCGAAGGATTGAGAACGTGGAACAACCACCAGTGTAAACTTGGGGAAATAGGGGGCCTGCTTCAAATACTTGAAGCAGGCCCCCTATATAACTCAACGTGCCAACGTTGAGTATGCAACACATGGTTAGTCGAGTTGCGGCCCCGATGGGATTAATGCCTTTGCGGCATCGTTATTGGCATACTGCTTGAAGTTCTCGATATACATACCGGCCAACTTCCGTGCTTTCTCTTCCCACTCGCTCGGGTCGGCGTACGTGGTACGCGGGTCGAGGATGTCTGAAACACCATCCAGCTTGACCGGTGCGGTGAGGTTCATGATGGGGATATGCATCGTCTCTACCTTGTCGATGGAGCCATCGAGGATAGCATCGATGATGGCACGGGTGTCTTTCAGCGAGATGCGCTTTCCAGTCCCGTTCCAACCGGTGTTCACCAGGTATGCCTTCGCATTGTGTTGGTTCATCTTCTCAACGAGGCGTTTCGCGTACACCGTGGGGTGAAGCGTTAGGAAGGCCTCACCGAAAGCGGGTGAGAAAGAGGGCACTGGCTCGGTAATACCGCGCTCTGTGCCTGCTAGCTTTGAGGTAAACCCGCAGAGGAAGTGATACTGTGCCTGGTTGTCGTCCAAGATAGAGACGGGAGGCAACACGCCGAAAGCGTCCGCGGAGAGGTAGATAATCTTTTTAGCGTGACCGGCACGTGAAGGTAGCACGATCTTGCTGATATGGGTAATGGGATAGGATACGCGGGTGTTCTCGGTGGTAGAACCATCGGTGTAGTCGATGTTCCCCTCGTCGTCCACGGTTACGTTTTCCAGCAGTGCGTCGCGACGAATAGCGCGCCAGATATCTGGCTCGTTCTCTTTGCTCAGGTTGATCACCTTCGCGTAGCAACCTCCCTCGTAGTTGAATATGCCGTGCTCGTCCCAGCCATGCTCGTCGTCACCAATCAGGTAACGTTTCGGGTCGGCCGACAGGGTGGTCTTACCAGTACCCGAAAGTCCGAAGAATATGGCCACGTCGCCATCTTCTCCCACGTTGGCCGAGCAGTGCATGGAGGCGATACCCTTTAACGGTAAATAGTAGTTCATCAGCGCGAAGATCCCCTTCTTCATTTCACCTCCGTACCAAGTGCCACCAATCACCTGCATTTTGCGGGTCAGGTCGAATAGGGTGAAGTTCTCGGAGTTCAGACCGTGCTCTTGCCACCTGTCGTTGGTGGTCTTGGATCCGTTTAAGCTGACGAAGTCGGGCTCACCATAATGACTTAGCTCGTAGTGTGAGGGACGGATGAACATGTTGGTCACGAAGTGAGCCTGCCAAGCGACCTCCATCACGAAACGAACTTTCAATCGCGTATCGGCATTCGTGCCGCAGAAGGTGTCCACCACGTAAATTTTCTTTGCTTTGGAGAGCTGTTGGGTAACGCGGTCCTTGCAGTAATCAAATGCCTCTTTCGTGCAGGGGCGGTTGATGGTGCCGTCCCACCAAAGGGTGTTGCGAGACACATCGTCCATCACGAAGAATTTATCTTTGGGAGAACGCCCGGTAAACTTACCAGTGTAAACGGCCACAGCACCGCATTTTGTTAGCTTGGCCTTCTCGAAGCCTTCGTTTTCGGGATTCATCTCGTCCTGAAAGAGGGTCTCGTAGGATGGGTTATGGACGACCTCAAAGTCGCCCGTGATACCATACTTGCTTAAATCTAATTTTACCATTTTTGAAAAGTTTGGGTTTTATGTATGAATGCGTATTTGTTTGTATGTGAGTGTTTGCATCACGTGATAACCTTGAAAAAACCGGTCACAAAAGTAATCAAATTCTGTAAACCCTCGAAACAATTAAAGTGATAATTCCTTAATTGGCTGATTTCTGGAGAAAAATCAATCATCTCGACAAAAAAAGGGATGAAATGTTCAAGGGAGGGGAGAAAAATAGTATCTTTGTTTAACTAAAAAAGTCATTAAATCATCATATGAAACTGTACAACTTTTCGGAGGAAAACTCGCTGCTCAGCGTTTATATCCGTGAAATCAGGGATGTAACCATACAGGGTGATCGTTTGCGGTTCCGTAGGAACCTGGAGAGGATTGGCGAGATCATGGCGTACGAAATCAGTAAAACGCTTGCTTACAAGAGAATCACGGTGAACACACCACTCGATGTGGCTGAGGTGAACGTGTTGGACGAAGAGGTGGTAATTGCCGCCATTCTCCGCGCGGGAATCCCGTTCCACCTTGGGATGTTGAACTACTTTGACGGTGCGGGTAATGCCTTTGTTTCGGCCTATAGGAAGTATAAGGAAACGGGGCATCAATCGTTTGATATTCATATCGAGTATATCGCCTCTCCCTCTATTGAGGGCAAGACGCTTATTTTGGCAGATCCGATGTTGGCGACAGGAGCCAGTATGGAGCTAACATACAGGGCATTGCTTACGAAAGGAACACCGCGGCATATTCATGTCGCCACGATTGTCGCTAGCCGGCAGGCTATTGACTATTGCAAGAAGAACTTCCCGAGCGATAAGACCACCATCTGGGCGGCCGTGGTTGATCCGGAGTTGAACGATGCATCATATATTGTCCCGGGGATTGGCGACGCGGGCGATTTGGCCTACGGGGAGAAGCTGTAACCCTTGTTTACTCGTAAAACTTTTTTGCAAAGGCGCTAAATTCCCCTTCGCGGCGAACCAGCCGCTTCCAGGCGGCGACCAGAAAGCCGCTCCCGTATCCAATTAATTGTATCCAAGACGCGATGATGCTGTGAAGGGCTACCTTTACCGACCGGTTTTTGAACAGGGAGTCCAGGAAGAGGAGGAGGGAATAGCCAATCGGTATCCATAGCAGCGCCGGGTAGAAAATAGAGAGGATAAGCAGAAGCGCCATCCCAACGACAAAGAGGGCGGGTAGGGTGTGTACCGCTTTCATCGACCCGGGGTGCAGCAGGTGGAGGTTGATGCGGGCAATACCGAAGTTATACACCTGCTTGAAAAATTGCCTGTAGGTGGTGCGTCGTTTGTGGTAGACGTGTGCATCGGGGATCAACGCGGTAACGTACCCCGCCCCGAGGAGGCGGAGGCTTAGGTCGATATCTTCCCCGAAACGCATGGCACGGTAACCGCCTACTGCACTGTAGGCAGCCTTGGTAACGCCCATGTTGAACCCGCGGGGCAGGAACCTGTCCAGCGATTTTCGTCGCCCACGAATACCTCCCGTGGTGAGGAAGGAGGTCATGGCGTAATTGATCGCTTTCTGCACGGTGGTGAAGGCAGGCATGGCCGCATCGGGGCCACCGTACGCATCCACGGGGGTCGCCGTGAGGAAACGGGTCACCTCCTCCAGGTAGCCGGGGGGGATGATGCAGTCCGAGTCAAAGAAGATAAGGTAGTCGTACCGCGCTTCCGAGGCACCAACGTTGCGGGATAAACCAGGACCCGAGTTGGGTTTTTCAATGTAGTGGATGGCGAGGCGATCGCGGTACTTCTCCACGATGGAGCGGCAATCATGGGCGGAACCATCCTCAACGATGACCACCTCGAACTGTTTGTACCTCTGATCACAAAGGCTGGAGAGTAACTCGTCCACTTCATCGGGACGGTTGTAGACGGGGATAACGATAGAGAAAAACATAGCTGTTAGTTTTATATACCGCAAAGCTACGTATTAATATTGAAACGATAAAATCCGACAAATAAATGTGAAAATCATTGAATATTTAAAAAAATTACAGTACCTTTGTGGGTTCAAAGCGTGAAAAGCGTTTATTCGGGTTAAAAGTTTATCGGCTATGACAAAATATGTATTAGGGATGATGGTTTTCTGCATGGTATGGGGCTTGACATCATGTAGGAATGATAGGGGATGGATAAAGGGGGAAATCGCGAACCTGGAGGCACCCTACCTATTAGCGGCCTACCTCGCGGAAGATACGTTGGAGGTGGATACCGTTCACGTGGATAAAAAGGGAAGGTTCAGTTTCCAGACCCGAGTCGATACGCTTACTGCCTTTTCTCTCTACCTAAACGATTACGAAGCCTCTACCGTGGTGTTTGCCGATCGGGATCAGAAGCTGACGGTGAAGGGCGACGCGATGTATCCCGACTTAATCCGGGTTAACGGGAACGAGGTGAATAACGAACTGACCACCTTCAAGATGAACCATGAGGATCTTTTAAAAGAACGGGGAGAGTTGCTCGTGAAAATCCGAGAGGAGAATGGCACCGATACCACCCTCAATACTTCCACCAATCGGCAAGAGGAGATGGGAAAACTGAACGTGTTGAATCACGAGATAACGGTTGGTGCCGAAGAGTACATCATGGAGAATCCCTCGAAGCTGTCAAGTCTGATCTTGATCAGCAACTTTTTCACGAATAGCGATAATCCCGGCGCATTGGAACGGGTGTTGGGATACCTGGAGGGGGATGTTAAGCGGACCGAACTGGCTTTCCGTCTCACCTCCTATTCGGAGAAGCTGAACCGCTCCGCTGAGGGAGCCGTCGTACCTTACTTCCAATTGGAGGATGAGGAGGGAAACGCGATCCGTTCGCACGACTTTTCGGGAAAATACCTGCTACTCTCTTTTATCTCCTCGGCTGGCGTTGAATCGAGGGAGACCGTGGCGTTGTTAAAGCGGGCCTACGAGGAGTTAGATACAGATAGTGTGCAGTTTATAACCGTCTATATCGATAACGATAACTACCCGGTGGAGTACGTGGAGGGTGACTCTATCCCCTGGACGGTGGTGACGGAGGAGCGGGGCTGGGGAGCCGATATCGTGAACAACTTTAACGTGCAATACGTACCATTTAACGTGTTAATTTCTCCCGACAGGACGATTCAGGTAAGGAATATTGCCGCTCAGGGAATCGTCGATGAAATAAAGAAACGGTCTGAAAAAGAGGCGATCGCTGATGTGGGATAAAAGGGGAAACCGATGTTGGTCAAAGTGTTTGGGGCAGCTGTTCAAGGGATAGAGGCCACGCTGATAACCATAGAGGTGAACTGCTCCCGGGGGATTCGTTTCCTCCTGGTGGGATTACCGGATGCCTCCGTGAAGGAGAGTCACGAGCGAATCGTGTCGGCCCTTCAGGTGAATGGGTTGAAGTTCCCGCGACAGCAGATCGTTATCAACATGTCTCCTGCCGATATCCGAAAAGAGGGATCGGCATATGACCTGCCGTTGGCGGTGGGCATCCTGGCCGCTTCGGGGTCGGTAGATACAAGCCGGCTCCATCAATACCTGCTGATGGGGGAGCTGTCGCTCGATGGGAGCGTCCTGCCGCTCAAGGGGGCGCTCTCCATGGCCCTTATGGCGAAAGAGAGTGGTTTTAAAGGGTTTATCCTCCCCTCGGAGAACGTGAAAGAGGCAGCCGTGGTGGAGGGTTTGGAGGTCTACGGGGTGCGAACCATCCGGGAGGTGGTCGACTTTTTGAACGGCGAGGTACCGTTGGACCCCACGGTGATTAATTTGCAGGAGGAGCTGAATCGGGAGAAACTCTCGTTCGAGTTCGATTTCTCGGAAGTGAAGGGGCAGGAGAACGTGAAGCGTGCCTTGGAGGTGGCAGCAGCAGGGGGACATAATATCATCCTGGTTGGTCCGCCAGGTTCCGGGAAGTCGATGATGGCCAAGCGGATGCCCTCTATATTGCCGCCGTTAACCTTGGAGGAGACGATCGAGACGACCAAGGTGCATAGCGTGGCGGGGCGAACCGGGCTGGATACGTCGCTGATGACACGGCGCCCTTTTCGCTCCCCTCATCATACCATCAGCAACGTGGCCATGGTGGGAGGTGGTGCCGTGCCGCAACCGGGGGAAATTAGCCTGGCACACAACGGGGTTCTTTTTCTTGATGAGTTGCCCGAATTTAATCGGAACGTCCTGGAGGTGATGCGACAACCTTTAGAGGATAGGAAGATTACCGTGTCAAGGGCGAGGTACACGGTAGAGTACCCGGCCAGCTTTATGCTGATCGCCGCCATGAACCCTTGCCCGTGTGGCTATTACAACCACCCCACCCGGGAGTGCGTCTGCTCGCCCGGTGCGGTCTACTCCTACCTGAACAGGATATCGGGTCCTTTGCTCGACAGGGTGGATATCCAGGTGGAGATCATACCGGTACCGTTTGATAAGATGGCCGATAAGACGCCTGCCGAATCCAGTGCCGATATACGGGATAGGGTGATTAATGCCCGCGATATCCAATCCCGCCGCTTTGCCAAGGAGAAGGCGAAAGGGGTTTTTTGTAACGCGCAGATGAGCGGGAGAATGCTGAGGAGATATGCCGTGCCCGATGACCGGGGGTTGGCATTATTGCGTGTGGCGATGGAGCGCCGTTCCCTCTCGGCGCGCGCGTATGACCGGATCCTGAAGGTGTCACGCACCATTGCCGACCTGGAAGGGAGCGAACGTATCCTGTCGCCCCACCTCGCGGAGGCCATCAATTACAGAAATTTAGATAGCGAGAGGTGGGCGAGGTGATGGGAGTCAACTTAACTCCAGACCGAACTCATCGGATAGTTTTTGTAGCGAGGGGTTTTGTTCGGCCATGTCGTTGAATATATCCCGAGGGGTTGCCGGCCGTATGACTGCCTCCCCTTCCGCTATGGTAATCGTCATCGACACGTCATCGTTCTTTAACTGCTCGCGTAAAAAGGCGAGGATCGAGGCGCTGTTGTCCGTGATGTACTGCTTGTTTAACTCCGTGTTGACCGCCACTTCAAAGAGCGTGTCACCCTTCATTGTAGGGAGGTAGAGTGACATGGTATTCTTCAGCAGCTTCTCCTTGTCTAGCTGTTCCGCGTATGCTTTCCATGCTGTTACCAGTTGCTGCTCGGTAAAGCGGTTGTTACCCTTGCCCGTGGAGATATCCCCGTTTTCGTTCCCTATCATTGCCTCCCCTTTTTCGCTGTTTTCGTTAACGAGCGATGTGAGGGATAAGCCCATTTGGGTGTCGAGAAGGCTCTTTTTCTTGGCTACACCACTTCCCTGACGGGTCGGAACAACTTCCGGTTCATCGACAACAACCTTCAACTCATCCTCAGCTTTAGGTTCGTTATCAACATTTTTTGGCTCGGCTTTTACAACCTTTACTTCCTCTATGATTGCTTTTTTTTCAGGGACGGTAGTTCCTGGTTTAGAATCACTTCTAACGACCTCTGGGCTACTAGCAGTGGTTTTTGTTTCGGTAGAAATGGCAATGGGCTCCAACCCCCTCTTCATCTCTTCCTTGTGTGGCGTAGTACCCCCTGTTAATTGACACAGCTTGATAAGCGTCAACTCGAGAAGCAACCGTCTGTTTTTGCTAAGACGATAATTGAGGTCACACTCGTTGGCGAGCTCAATGGCCTGGTAAAGGAACTCCGTGGGGCATCGTTGGGCAGTAACGGCGTACCGCTCCCTAATGGAGGCACCCATCTGCAGCAGTTGGGCCGTGGCGGGATCTTTGCTGACGAGCAGGTCCCTGAAATGCGAGGCGATTCCGCTGATGATGTATTGCCCCTCAAACCCGCGGTTCAGGATGTAGTTCAGGATAAGGAGGGCATCCACCACGTTCCCTTCGAGGATCGCGTCGGAGAGTCGGAAGTAGTACTCGTAATCGAGTACGTTCAAGTTTTCGATGACCGACTGGTAGGTGACATTCCCTCCAGTGTAGCTAACAGTCTGGTCGAAGATGGAAAGTGCATCGCGCATACCACCGTCTGCTTTCTGCGCGATCACGTTGAGCGCTTCCGGCTCTGCCTTCACACCTTCTTGCAGAGCCACGTGTTGCAGGTGCGCCACGATATCGCTCACCCGGATGCGGTTAAAATCATATACCTGGCACCTCGACAAAATGGTGGGGATGATCTTCTGTTTCTCCGTGGTGGCCAAGATAAAGAGGGCATGTGCCGGTGGCTCTTCCAGCGTTTTCAAAAACGAGTTGAAGGCGGCCTGCGAGAGCATGTGTACCTCGTCGATGATGTAGACCTTGTACTTGCCAATCTGGGGGGGGACACGCACCTGGTCGATTAGCGAGCGGATATCGTCCACCCCGTTGTTTGAAGCCGCGTCCAGTTCGTGGATATTGTAGGAACGTTGCTCGTTGAAGGCCACGCACGATTCGCACGCGTTGCACGCCTCGTGATCGGGTGCTGGGTTCAAGCAGTTGATCGTTTTGGCGAAAATGCGGGCGCAGGTGGTTTTGCCCACCCCGCGTGGGCCGCTGAAGAGGTAGGCGTGTGCCAACTTGTTCCCGGCAATCGCGTTCTTGAGCGTGGTGGTAAGGGCTTCTTGACCGACCACCGATTTAAAGGTGGTGGGCCTGTATTTCCTGGCAGAAACAATAAAGGGTTCCATCGGCGATTGAACAACTGTTGTAATTACGGATCCCACAAATGTACGAAAAATATCAGATTTTTTATACCTTTATGGCGAGATTGATGCATGTGCCGTCATCGCTGTGTCAAAATGTTCATTAAAATTAGACTATTTCTCGCCACGGCATAGTCCAAGTGAACTTGTCCTCTGCTCGTTTGGCTTAACGAAATAGTTCATTAAAATTAGACTATTTCTCGCCACGGCATAGTCCAAGTGAACTTGTCCTCTGCTCGTTTGGCTTAACGAAATAGTTGAAAATAGTTGATCGCATGAAACCGTTCTCCCTTCTTCTGACTGTCGCGGTGTTGCTTGCAGGAATCGTTTCCTGCTCGTTTGTTAGCCGGGGAGGTTCAAAGAGTAGCCTTCGGTCGAAGGATGAAGCGGCGGAAAATCCCTTGGCCGCAACAGCCTTCGACACGTTCGAGGAACCTGCCGTGGCAACAGGCTTGGTTGTCCCTGACACGTTCCTCCTACCCCATATCCCGGAGACGCTCGTCGACCCTTTCGAGAGGGCCGCTTACCTGGTAATGCACTATTGGGATAGGTTTGATTTCACCAATAGGGGGTTGATCGACCGCCCGGACATAACCGAGCAAGCCTTCGTGAATTATATCGATGTGCTACATCACGTGCCCATGGAGAAGGCCGACGAGTCGCTTGTCTACACGCTTGAAAAAGCCTCGGCTGATACGGCCATGTATATCCACTTTGGAGCGATGTTTGAAAAGTATCTCTATGATTTCAACTCCCCCTTCAGGAATGAAGAGATGTACCTCCCGGTCATCGAACAGCTTGAAAAGTCGCCCTTGATACCGGAAGAGCGAAAATCGTCCCTACGCTTTCAAAAGGAGATGGCCCAGAAAAACCGGGTGGGTACTCGGGCGGCCAACTTTAGCTACACCTTGCCGTCAGGGAAATCGCACGAGTTGCACAAGCTGACCAGCGAATATACCCTGCTTATCTTCTCTAACCCGGGGTGTAACACTTGTGAAGCGGTTATCGAGCGACTCACGCGGTCAAACGAGGTGAACCGGGCGCTGTCGTTGAACAACCCGGGACGAACCATGCTGACCATTTTAACCGTCTACCCCGATGAAGATCTGGATGAGTGGCTTGCCCACCTTCCCAAAATGCCGGCCAACTGGGTGCATGGGTATGATAAAGGGATGAAGATTAGCCGGGAAAAACTGTACGATATACGGGCGATTCCCACGATCTTCTTGCTCGACAAAGATAAAAAGGTGATACTCAAAGATGTATCAGTTGATGCCGTGGAATTGTATTTCAGATAATAGTCAGATAATGAGAGAGATGAGATAATTCACGAAATCTTTTTAACATTTGGAAGGTTTTTTTCCGATGAAATCCTTTTTAGTTTGGGAAAAGCGCTGTACTTTTGCAGCCTTAAATGACGTTTTTTAGCGAAAAATCGTTCAATTTAAGGGAGTTAGGTTCCTACAAGAGGCAAGCTTACACTCCGATTATTAACCAAACTTATTTTTTATGAAGTACGTGAACATTTGCCTCATTGTAATCATCACGTTCGCGTTATCAGCAGGTACGGTCAACCAAAAAACGCCCTCCGTAGGTTATCATCCGGGCGAAACGATACCCGATATCGTTTTAACGGATTTGGAAGGGAACAACTACCTCCTGCATGATTACAAAGGCAAAAAAGTAGTGGTCAACTTCTGGGCCTCCTACGATGCCCGCTCAAGGGCCGCCAACGTGCAACTGCACAACATCCTCAAAGGAATGGACGAGGATGTAATCTTCCTCTCCGTCTCTTTCGACGAAAACCAACACGTGGTGGAGCGGACGTTGCGGCTGGATGACATGGAGACCGTTTCACTGTTTAACGAGCCGAATGGCACCCGATCGAAGCTCTATAGGGAGTTGAAATTGGACAGGGGTTTCCGGAACTACTTGATTGATGAAAACGGGGTCATCGCCGCGATGGATGTAGATCCCGCTGACTTAAAGCAGCTTCTTTAAGCGACTCAACGCTCGCGTTGAAGGCGAAATCAGCCGTAAGTCAACGTGCCCAGTTGAGGGAATTGAAACAATAAAAACGGGCCTGGTTTTTTCCGGGACCCGTTTTTTGTTTTCAGGGAGCATGATTCCCTATTGATTCCTTGCCTTTCCGGAGAATAAAAGTTATTTTTGAGTTTTACGTTCGCCCTATGAAACCTAACGAGCAGTTGTTGCAATACCTATGGAAGTATAAATTGTACCCGGCCTCTTCGCTGGTGACAACCGATGGTCGCGAGGTGGAGGTGATTGACCCGGGTATGCAGAACCGGGATGCAGGTCCCGATTTTTTTAACGCGAAGGTGAAGATCGGGGGACAGCTATGGGCGGGCAACGTGGAGATTCATGGCTCTTCAAGCGACTGGGTGCAGCATGGCCATCACCGCGACAAACTTTACAACTCGGTTATCCTCCACCTGGCCGAAAAGGTAAACCGGGAGATCGTCAACGAGGCGGGGTGGACAGTACCGCAATGCCGCCTCGTGGTACCATCCTCCTTGCGTGAGAACGCGGGGTTCCTGATTCATGGCGATAGCAAGTTGCCCTGCCAAAGCCTGCTCTGCCTCCTGCCCGAGAAGTTAATCGAAACCTACCTGCCCCGTTTAACGGCCGAGAGGCTGGAGCGAAAGACGGGTGACGTGTTCAAGCTCCTGAAGCGCTTTAAGAACTCGTGGGACGAGGTGTTCTACGTGATGCTCTCGAGGAACTTCGGCTTCGGGGTGAATGCCGACGCGTTTTACCGGCTGGCACTTTCGCTTCCCTTTAACTATTTGCTGAAGCATCAGGGAGATATCGTGCAGCTGGAGGCGCTCTTGTTCGGACAGGCCGGCTTTTTGGACGAACCGGAGCCGAGCGAAAGGGACGACTATTGGTTGAAGTTGAGGGAGGAGTACCGCTTTTTAAAGGCGAAGTACTCCCTGAAGAGCCTGGAGGGTGCCCCTTTTAAACGGCTTAGGGTGCGGCCCCGTTCCTTTCCCGAGCTGCGCATCGCGCAGATGGCATCGCTCCTGCACTTCTCGGGGCGGCTCTTCTCGGTAATCCTGAAAGAGGAGACCTATAATGGTATGCTCGCGTACTTCAAAACGGAGCCCTCAAGTTACTGGAAGACCCATTTCGCGTTCGGGAAAGCCTCGAAGGAGACGCCCAAAAGGATGGGTAAAGGCTCAGTCGAGGGGATCGTGATCAACACGGTGGCACCTATCTTGTTCGCTTACGGGACAAGCCTCTCCGATGAGACCTACCGTGAACGGGCCATCCACTTTCTCGAATCGACCAAGCCGGAGAAAAACGCGACGGTGAAAACGTTTGAAAATGGGGGCGTGATTCCGCGGAACGGTGCCGATACCCAAGCGTTGATCCAGCTGGCCAGGGAGTACTGCGATAAGCGGAAATGCTTCTATTGTCGGATTGGGCATGCGTTGCTCTCGTCAGGGGAGAAGCCCATTGCTACAGTAGAAACAGGGCGATGAATAAGCGGTGAAACGAATTAATTTGTACTTTTGCACGGTGAATGTATCGCAAATCATTCGAAACTGATTATGTTTAACAAGATTCTATCGTTCCTGTCGACCCTCTTCTTGCTTCTGCTGTGTGTCGCGGCCTTCCACTCCTGCGCGAACATGGCATCACCTACCGGAGGGCCGTATGACGTGGACCCCCCGAAGGTGAAGCGTGCGTCGCCCGATTTTAACTCGCTCAACGTAACCCCTTCACGGATCGAGATCGAGTTCGATGAAAACATAAAGGTTGAGAAACCTACCGAGAAGGTAATCGTTACACCACCTCAAAAGAACATGCCGGTCATCCGCTCTATCGGGAAAAAGGCAGTGGTAGAGCTGAAAGACACGCTGCTGTTAGACGTCACCTACACCATCGATTTTACCGATGCGATTGTCGATAACAATGAGGGGAACCCCCTGGAGAACTTTGTCTACTCCTTTTCCACGGGGGATCAGCTTGACACGCTGGCAATTTCCGGCAGGGTGTTGAATGCTGAAGACCTGGAGCCGGTAACCGGTATCTACGTGGGCATTCACTCCAACTTAGACGATACCGCTTTCACGAAGGTGACATTCGAACGGATATCCCGTACCGACTCGAGGGGGAACTTTACCGTGCGGGGTATGGCACCGGGTCGCTACCGGGTGTTTGCCTTGAACGATCAGAATCGTGATTACAAGTACGACAATCCGTTGGAGGCGGTCGCGTTCCTCGATACCGTGGTCGAACCCTCCACGACACCGGCGGTGCGGCAGGATACGGTCTTCGCGGATAGTATCACCGTGGATACCATCCTTACGGTACACTACACCCGTTTCCTGCCAGACGACCTGCTGCTGCGTACCTTCTTGTCTGACTTCCAGCGCCGATACCTCCAGAAACACGAACGACCGGAGGAACGCAAGTTGGAGCTCTTCTTTGCATCCCCTACCGATGTGCCAACCTTTTTCCTGATGAATCCCAAGGTAGAGAAGGATGACTGGTACGTTATGGAGCGAAGCAAAGGCAATGATACCATCACCCTTTGGATTACCGATTCGCTAATCTATAAACAGGACTCCCTGCAGATGGTAGTGAATTACTTGCGTACCGATTCGCTCAACATGGATTACATCGCCACGGACACACTTAACTTCTTTATGAGGCGCTCCAGGCAGGAGCGAAGGCAAGCAGAGCGAGCGGCAAAAGAGGCAGAAAAGGAGGCGGCAAAAGCTGCGAAAGAGAAGGAACAAGCGGAGGAAGCCGTACAAGAGGAAAAGAGTGAAAGCGCAGAGGATGAGGCTATGGGAAAAGAGGGGGAAAGTGAAGGCGGGGACAAAGCTGAACCCGAAAAGGAACAGCCAACCTTCCTTGCGATTCAGAGTAATATCCAGGGCTCTTTTGAGCTTTACAACCCGATTCGGATAGAGTTTGAGCATCCGGTGATCGTGTTCGACTCCACCCACGTGGAGCTCTCTATTGAAGTGGATTCGCTCTACGAGACGGTGCCTTTCCGGTTGGAGACCGACTCGCTGAACCCGCGAAAGTTCGTGGTGCGTACTCGATGGGAACCGGGTGCGAAGTATAAGTTCCGGGTCGACTCGGCCACTATTTTCAACTACTATGGTCTTTGGAATGATACCTACGAGCAGTCGTTTACGGTGAAGGCGCTGGATCAGTACGGCAACCTTGAGATTACCCTATCGGGACTGCAGCCGGATAAAGAGGCATTTGTAGAGCTGCTGGACAAATCGGGTAAACCTTTTCGGAAAAGTTCGGTCAAATCGAACGTGGCCCGCTTCCAAGACCTCCCGCCCGGTGAGGTGTACGCTCGCCTTATCGTTGACTACAACGGCGATGGGGTATGGACAACCGGGAATTACGAGGAGCAGCGGCAACCTGAAGAGGTCTACTACTACCCGGGCTTGTTCACGATTAGGGAATACTCAGATCATAGCGAGAGTTGGGATATCCGCTCCAAGCCGGTCATCGAACAGAAGCCACTGGAGATAACGACGAATAAGCCGCAGGAGAAGAAGAGGAACCCGAACCTGGATAGGCAAAACGAGCAACGGCAGGGACAACAGAGTTCACCCTTCTCCGGGATGGGCGGTGGCAGAGGCGGTGGCAGAGGCGGTGGTACCACCATGCAGCCTTATGGAGGCGCCAGGTAAAACCATTCAAAGAATATCGACATGAAGAGAAGAGACATAACGTGCGTGGTGCTTCCCTTATTGATACTGCTTTTCGCGCATCTGCTCCCTCTGAATGCCCAGTGTAGACTAGAGAACAGGGCATTCACGAGCGGTGAGGAGATTCAGTACGACCTCTACTTCAATTACGGGATTTTAAACGCACGTGCCGGTAAAGGGGCACTCTCGGTCACCGATGCCAATTACAGGGGGAAGAATGCGTACAAAATGGTGATGTTGCTGAACACCTCTGGATTGGCGGGGAACCTGTACACCGTGCAGGATACCCTTACCTCATACATTGATAAGGAACTGCGCCCGTTGTTGTTCGCCAAGGAGGCGTTAGAGGGAAAGGATTACACGGTGGAGAGGCAGTCCTACAGCTACGAAGGAGATAAGATCAGTATTCGAACCATCCGCCATAGAAACGGGGAGGAGAGATTCGATGAGGTGGTGGTAACTGACCAGTGCACGTACGATTACCTCTCGGTGTTGGCATATGTTAGGAATCTCGATTTTAAGGGGATGAAACCGGGCGACAATCAGTACATCCGCTTCATTTCCGGGAAGAGACCAGTGAATATGCACGTTAACTATTTGGGAGTAAATAAGATGAAGGCAAATGATGGTAACACGTACGAGGTAATTAATATCTCGTTGACGATCCTCGATGATGCCTTTACAAACCAAAAGGAGGCGATAAAAGCCTCTTTGACCAATGATGTGAACCGTATCCCCGTGGTGATTATTACCCACTTGAAACTTGGCACCGTGAGAGCCGTGCTAAACACGGTGTCGGGAGTGAAAAAATAGCTTGCGCATGAAAATCTTCGCGATAGGCTTCAACTATCCGTCCCATACCAGGGAGATGAAGGGTATATTTACCCCACGCACGGGGTTTTCCACTCAGGGTGCAGTATCTACCACATCGGATAGTGATTTTCGCGAAAAGGAGAAGGAGGTGGTGCCTTTCTTCGATTTACAGGAGCCGATTTTCTTCATGAAGCCCGATACGGCCCTGCTGCAACGGGGAAGACCCTTTTTCCTGCCCGATTTCTCGGAGGAGGTGCATTACGAAATGGAGGTGGTGGTGAAGATAGACCGACTAGGGAAAAATATCGCGGAACGCTTCGCACACCGATATTACAGCGAAGTGACAGTCGGAATCGATTTCACCGCTAGGGACTTGCAGAGGCGACAAAAAGAGCGGGGCCTGCCCTGGGAGATCGCGAAAAGTTTCGACAACTCCGCCGCCATCGGCACGTTCGTATCCAAATCCGATTTCGAGGAGCTCTCAAACCTAGACTTTCACCTCGATATCAACGGGAAAACGGTTCAACGGGGCAACACGAGTGATATGATTTTCACGGTGGACAAAATAATTTCGTATATTAGCCGTTTCTTTACATTGAAGGTAGGAGATATCCTGTTTACTGGCACCCCGGCTGGTGTGGGGAGCGTAGCTATCAACGATCACCTGCAAGGCTACTTAGGGGGTCAAAAGTTGCTCGACTTCCGGGTGAAGTGATCAAGGGGTGCCACCGACTTAATACCGAATGGATTATGAACAAGAGAAGATCCTTTTTTTTAGCACTCCTGCTTTTCGCGGGATGGAGCGTCTCCGCTCGTGCACAAGAGTATAACCCCATTATTACGGCCGTGCCGTCACTGCAGATCGCACCCGATGCCCGTGGGGGAGGGATGGGCGATATAGGGGCATCGACCATGCCCGACGTGTACTCCCAGCATTGGAATGCTGCCAAGTACCCCTTTGTCACGAGTCAAGGGGGTTTTGCCTTCGCGTATACCCCGTGGTTGAGCAAGCTGACCACCGGTATTCATCAACTTTACGTCTCAGGGTACAAGCAGTTCGGCGAGGGGGGAGTAAACAGCGTGAGTGCTTCGCTCCGCTACTTCACCCTCGGCGAGGTGGAGCTGCCGGACCTCTCCGGTGAGTTCTGGCGGTCGGTGGCTCCGCACGAGATGGCACTGGACGCGGCCTACGCCCGGAAGCTTACCGAGACCTTCTCGGGGGCTGTCACGCTGCGCTATATACGGGCCGACTACTCCACCGGGGAGGATGAAACCTCGCCGGGGAATGCTTTCTCGGTCGATATCGCGGGGTATAACGAGTCCTACCTGCTTATAGGGCACTCCGAAGCACTTTTGGGCATTGGCTTCAACCTTTCGAATATTGGGACCAAGATATCGTATGATGCGGGTACTACCTCCCTGTTTTTACCCGCCAATATGAGGGTGGGTGCATCATTGGGTTTGCCTATCGACCCGAAGAACACGCTCTCGTTTAGTGTAGACCTGAACAAGTTGCTGGTGCCGACCCCTCCGATCATGAAGGAG
>DUPB01000075.1 GCA_012838585.1 Bacteroidales bacterium | reverse complement strand
TTTACCCCTGGTAGCGGTTGCGCCACACCCCGATAAAAACAGGAGTAGGTATAACGCCGTTGCTGTTGGTACAAACTTCTTCATTTTCTTTAATATTTCGTTGTGTATAATCTATTCTGTTAGTTATTTGAAGTCACGGATAGCTTTATCCAAATTCGACCCTATAAGTGACGTCTGTTACATGATAATTCTTATCAGCGTAAAGGTAGCATGTATTTGTGGGGATCGCTTGCTTTACGGTTCCACTACGTCAAGTTCTTGTATGGTGACGGGACCCAGCAGGCCGGAGTCAACCGGGGCCCATGTGTCGTATTTGGCGGGTTGGTACGCGATGTTCACGATATTGATCTCGTGAAAGATGCGCCACTCCACGCCGCGACGGTCGTAATCGGCGATGCGGTTGGCCGGGAGGTTGGTCACCTCGATCTCCAGGGTGTTCGTGCCGTCGTGCAGCAGTGCGCCTATCATCTTTTGGAACGGCACGGCGAACAGGGTACCCGCTTCTTGACCGTTGACTTTTACCCGTGCGCTCTCACGGACATCCCCCAGCGAGAGCAGGTACTCGGCATCCGGTCGCTTTTTGAACTGGAACGAGACGCTGTAAACAGCGGTGCCCATGTTCTTTGTAAGGGTTTCGTTATCCAGGTGGGTCCATGAGCCGAGCGAGTCCAGTGTAAAGGAGTCGGTTACTTCCGGCTCGCTCTCCTTGAAACGCATTGTCCACCCGCTATCCAGCGGCACCTCGTTACCCGTGCGTTTGTAATAGGGCCACCTCTCCGCTTCGACTTGCTTGTTACCGAATGTTTTCAGGATGATCGACTCCCCCGGGCTCAGTTGCAGGTACACTTCCGTCCTGCCGTTGTTTTCCCGGGTGGCCGCCAGCCCTTTACTCCCGCTCATCGGGTCGAAGAAGAGCGCGCTTTCGGCGTGGGTTCCCAGCGTGACCCATTGGTCCACCGGGTTGTTCGAAAGCATGGCGAGGAAGTAGGTATGGCCGTCGTCGTGGCTTCTTCGAATGAGTTGCCCCCCTAAGTCCGACACGAAAGTCTCCTCATTCTCCCTCCATTTCGAGAGCATCTCTTTATAACCGTGCCCCGTGATAATAGTGCCTTTGCCTAGTTTAGAGGTCGTCACCTCCTTAAAAGAAGATACCTTTGGGAGGAGGGTGACCAGCTCTTGAAATTGGTCCCTTCGCTCTTCCAGTTGCGACAAGCCCGGAACATCGGTGGGATAACGATTCGCGAAAATGAGCGTCGCTCCCTGCCGTGCGAGCTTCATGATCTGCCTCATCGTTTCCAGGGGAATCAGCTCCACGGCCGGGAGGATCAGTGCCTTGTAGGTCGCTCCGCCCTGGGTTCTCAGTCGTCCCTTCTCCACGCGGGTCGTCCCGAGAAAGTGGTCGGAAATGTAATCCAGGTCGTACCCGCACCCCATGATCTGGTCTACCGCGTTGCAAAAGTCGGGCAGCCGATCCCGTATCTCGTTGATGGCGAAGGTGGTGTAGTAGTTCCCGCGTTGCTTTGCCCAACTGTCGTAGATAGGGAGGTAGAGCAGGAAGTCGTTGTCAGGCTTCCCACTTTGCAGGAAGGACTGTACCCGGGTGATGTAGTCGAAGAGCGAAGGGGCATCCTGCCAGAGGGTGTTGGTGGGCGACATGTCCACCGTCGCGTAAAACTGCCACCCAGGCCACTCCGCTCCCTTGGGGGAGTAGGCGGTTCCATGAAAGTAGACCCGGTTGACCCCCGAGGTGAACATCTGGTCGATTTCCGGCTTGGCCTGAGACAGGGAGGTTCTGAAGTGCTCGGTAAGCCAGGTCAACGTTTCGGAGGAGGTGTACCTCTTCCCGGCCACGTGGGCGGCCGATGACGCGTATTTAAGGATGCTGGGGTCGCTGTAGTTTATTTTGCGGATCGAGTCCTTCCTCAAGTAGGGGATATCAAAATCGGTTATCCCGAACGACTCGCACTCGGGAATATCCACCGATGCGTACAGGTCCAACAGGTTGGCGGGCGACCCGTGTGCCTGGTTTTTCGTTTTTACCCCGTGTGAATGTGCCCACTCGCTCCAGGTGAGCGTGAAGTTCTCTTTCAGCAGATCGCCGATGGTTTCCCGGTAGTCGGAGATGACCCGAACCGAGGTCTCCGTTGCCCCGTCGGCCAGCAGTTCGGGGAAGTAATCCTGTAGTTTATACCCCCTTCGTAGTTCGAACTCGTCCAGCAGGGTCGGCGTCCAGTCGGCTCCATATACTTCGTACGAGTCGTTGAAGAAAGCCTCGGGGAACGGTGTGTTGCTCTGCTCGAAGGCGGTGTCGAACTTGGCGAGGTACCGTTTCACCGCGTCTTTATCGAAATGGTCAAGCACGTAGCCCTCACCACCTGGGGCGGCCCTTTTTACCCGTTGCCCTGTCTTCCCTATGAAGAGGGCAATCAGCTTGTATGCTTCTCCCGCGGGTGCTTCCCAGTTAAGCGTGCCGTCCGGGGACACGTGTCCCGTGATATCTGTTGCTCCTCCATCGGTGGCGTAGACGATGAGTTTATCCAGGCGTGCGAACTCCTTTTGCCTTTGATCCCGAACCTCGATGGACTCATTGAATGGTTCGCCCCCCTTTAGGATATACTCCTGGAATAGGGCCCGGGTAGCCGCGTCATCCACGGTCACCTCCGGTCCCCCGAAGGGCCACCCCGTTCCGGTGTTCATATCCACGCCCATTCCAAGGCGTGCTGCTTCGGAGAGGGTGAAATGGAGGTGAGCCATCCATTCCGGGGACAGGTAATCGATGCAGTGTGCCTCCCTTCCCTTTACCCCGTATATCGGCGTTATCTCTACTCCCCCTATTCCCGCCTGGGCCAGCGCTTCCAGGTTGTAGGTGAGGTTCGCTGAATCCACGTCGCTGCCCAACCACCACCAGCGGGTCCATGGCTTGCTCTCTTTGGTTATCATTGGCCACTCCGTATCACTATTACCGGTAGGGGCACTGCACCCACCGAGCAAGATGCACCCGCCAAGCAAGATGCAACAGGCGAACGCCAAACAGGTTGTTTTCCGTATTGTCCTCATGTTGTTCTCTTTACGTGATTCAATTCAGATTATAATGCTGTTTCAAAAAGTGGGTTGGAGTGAGTAAAAAAACAGGGTTCAAAAAAGTTATAAGTTTTCTAGTTCTCAAAATTCAAACCGTAACATTCAAAGACGATGTGACTATCAAAGGAACAGTTTTCTTCTGTAATGGCCAAACGTTCAGAGCGGGAAAATGGCTACAGGAATTAAAAAACAGGGGGAGAAGATGAGGTGAAAAAGAAAAAAAGAATATTTTTGTAGTGAGGCAATTACAAAAATTTAACGTGTATGAAGTATCATGGCCTAATTAAAACTGTTTTTTGCTTTTGCGCCCTATGGGTTTTGACGGAAGCAGCAGCACAGAATCATATTGTTTCTCTCGATCATATTGCTTGTCTCGGGAATGGCTATTTAGCTGTCTACCAGGATCGTGCCGATATCATCCAGGTTTTTGGACCGCCCTATAGCGCACCGTCCGCCATGCAGGTTATGTTGAACGGAGATTATGAAGTCACCTCAAAACGGGAACCGGGTCGGGCAATATGGCATCATGAAGTTACACGGGACGGCAAGCAGGTAGCCCGGTTTACAGACTTCGTGGTACAAGGTGTCCCGGGTTTTATTCGAAAAGTCCATGCTTCAGATACCACGCGGATGATATTGCATCAGCCGGCAGGAGATACCTGGACCGACAATACCGGTAATTACCAAGAGGGGGTAAACCATGCCATCGTGTGCGAAACGCCTTCGGGAGCATTTTATTATGCCACCTATCCCATTACCCGCAAATTATACCATCAATTGATCGTGACGGGGAGTATGGGCATCGAAAAAGAGGCCGGTTTAACTTACCGGGTTACCTGTAACCCGGGTGAAGGGTACATGTACATTACCGGGGGCGACAATTATACGGATAATGTGTTGAATACAAGAGATATATTGTCGGAATCTCCCGCTGTATGGTTGGAAAAAACCAGGCAACACTGGGATGACTTCACGAATAGGAGGATCGACTTTAATAGCATGCTCGATCATTTTCCCGACAAGGAGAGGCTACTTGAGACCATTGATAACGTCGCGGTGTTACTCAAAACCCAGCAAAGTGTCGAAGGGTCAGTTCTCGCGGGGCATAATTACCATATGGGGTATGTCCGCGATCAGTACGGGGTATCCAGGGGGTTATTGGCCTTGGGCTACTTGGAAGAGGCGAAAAGCATTTTGAACTACTATTGGACCGTGTGGCAAAAACATGGTTACTTGAAAAATGCACAGGGAATAGGGATGTATGGTTTCCATGTACATGAAAATGATGACGTGGAGATAACCGGTTATTTAATGATCCAGGCGTTTGATTACTTGAAAGCTTCCGGTGATCAAGCCTTCATGAGAATGATTTTGCCCATGTTGGAATGGTGCTGGGAAAGCCAGAAAAAACATTTGATGAAGGAGATGTTGCCATTTAACGGGGATGAAACCTATATAGCCGGTGGCATCCTTCCCCGAACCACTATAAACGACGGTTCATCCGAGGCTACACTGTTGTTTATAACCGGGGGGGAGCTGTTCTTGGAATGGATGGCGAAACAGGGGTTATGGGAACAGCCTCTTTTGGCAATGGAGAAGGAAATTCTTGAAAGGGTTAAAGATGCCTACCCGGCCAATTTTATTGACGAAAAGGGATTGATGACGAATAACCCGAAGCGGACATTGGGAGAAGCACTTCCCGCTTTCAGGCACGGCGTGTGTGAAGCCCGACTTGAAGGTTGCCAGGTTGTTGATTGGACTCAAAAGAATGAAAATGACAGGTACCTTTGCCCGCGTTGTTACCCTAAAACAAAACTTGAAAGGGCTGAAAAAGAGATATTTCATATACAATCGGTCACCTTGACACCCTTTTACATCCACTCGAGCCTGTTTAGCGATAGAGAAAAAGAGCACTTTATCAATGAGTTGGTTAAGACCTATCAAAATACCAAGAAAATGCCATCGAGGCCCGATGGGGATGTCACGGTGGGTTACGATTATGGCTTGTTCTTGTATGCCTTGACGGAGTTAATGCATCCGTTAAAAGATACGGTATACGAGATGATGATGGGAGCGTTGGACAAAAGAGGGGTTTGGGTTGAGTATTACAGGGAAAACCAACCCATGGGAACACGTTACCGCGCCTGGGAAAGCGCGATCAATATTGAAGCGGCTATCCGATATGCATTGCGTTATGGGGGGGAGTCACTCACGCGGAAGGCTGTTACTCAGTCACTATGAACCGGTAGTCACCCGAGCCTACCTCTAAAACGATATGCCCGTTCTCCTGTCGCGCGTACTTAACTCCCCGGGCTTTCGAGAGGTTGTTGCCGCTTTCGGTAACCTGTTTCCTCTCTTTGGCGGGAATGTAAACCAGGGCCTTGCTATTGCCCGGGATGGTAATATCCCACTCGAACGTGTTTCCCTGTTTCCTCCACGCGCTTTTTATGACTCCCTGTACGGAATGGTACGAGGCGGTGACGTGATCCAGCTCACCGGCCAGGTGGGGTTGCATGTGGATGTCGCGGAAGCCGGTGCTGCCCACCCGGTTTTGAATACCGGCCACGTACTCGTAAAACCACACGATAAGGTCCCCCAGAAGCATCACGTGGTTGTGCGAATTCATGGTGGGGTCGGCGGTATCGCCGTTCCAAAGCTCCCAGATGGTGGTGGCCCCCTTTTCGATCATGTACCCCCAGCTCGGGTAATCGCGATGGGTGGCTATGGCGTACGCTATATCGCCCCGCCCGTGACAGGTTAACCCCCGCATCAGCCATTGAATGCCTACCAAACCGGTGCTCACGTGGCCATTGAAATCGTTCATCGTTTTATCCACGATATTGGCGAACACCCGCTCCTCGAAGCCCTCCGGTACCAGCCCGAAACGCAGCGACAACAAGTTGGCGGTAACCGTGTTGTTGCTGTACTGGGCGGTCTCTTCATGGAAGAAGCGGTTGTTGTACGCCTCTTTGACTTGGGCGGCCTGATCAGAGAAGTCGGCGGCCTCTTCGGTTTTACCTTGCATCAACGCGAACTTCTCGAGCAGGCTTAACATGTGGTAGTAAAAGGAGGTGCCCAGGAGAGCCCCGTCGGTCTTGCGGGCCGGGTCGGCGGAGTGTATCATCTCGGGCGACTCGGGGGGCATGCACCAGTCGCCGTAAATGTCCCGGGGCATGATGTTATCCTCCATGAAGTTGTCCCGCATGTAAGTCATCCATCTCTTCATGGACGCGTAATGCCTCCTGATGGGCCTGTCGTCACCAAACTGCTCGTACAGCATGTTGGCGATAATAAGATAGGCCCCCGGCCACGTCATGTTGTCGTTGTAGTTCCTCCAGTAGGCGGGTGCCACATCCGGAACGCTCCCCTCCTCGGTCTGCGACTCCTCTATATCCTTCAGCCACTTGGCGTAGAGGTTGTGGTTGTTGAAGATGAAGCTTTCACCATGCGACCCGGTGGCCCGGTCGCCCAGCCAGCCCATCCTCTCATCGCGTTGCGGGCAGTCGGTGGGCATTCCCCGGTAGTTGCCGCGAATGCCCCAGTAGGCGTTGTTGTAGATCTGGTTGATGGTAGAATCGGAGGTCTCGAAATACCCCACGGTCTCCATCTCATCGTAAACGACTTTGCCTTCAAAATCGTCCACGGTGGGTACCCCGGGATAGCCGGTCACCTCCACGTAGCGGAACCCGTGGTAGGTGAAGGAGGGTTCCCAAACTTCTTCACCGTCTCCTTTCAGCGTGTATACATCGGTTACCCGGGCGTTGCGGATATTGCCCATGTACACCGTGCCATCGTCATTCAACACCTCCGCGAAGCGCAGCTTCACCCGATCGCCCGCCTTCCCGCGCACCTTCATGCTTACCCATCCCACCATGTTCTGCCCCATGTCGAGGACGTACATGCCGGGTTTGGGTCGCGAGATAGATTTCGGCGAAAGCGTTTCCATGACCTTGATATTGGCATTGAGCTGCGCTTCAAGGGTGCCTCGCGGGGCCTCTGTCAGATCGACGTTCAACCAGTCGCGGTCGTCAAACCCGGGATTCGTCCAGCCGGTTAACTCTTTCCGTGCGTCGTACTCCTCCCCGTCGAACTCGTTGTTAGCCAGTATCGGGCCGTTGGCGGTCACCTTCCATGAATCGTCGCTGACAACGGCTCGTCGGCTCCCGTCGGCGTAAAAAATCTCCAGCTGCAGGATCATCTTGGGAAACCCGTAGTTCTGGGTAGGTGGAAGCGGGGGGTAGGAGTCATCCTCGATGGTCCGCATGTTGAAGAAACGGCCGTTCCCCAGCACGACGGCAATGGCGTTCTCCCCGCTTTGGAGGTGATCGGTCACGTCAAACGTGTTGTACTTCACGCTTTTGGTGTAATCGGTGGGCGTGGGGGCCAGTACCTGATCGCCGACCCTCTTCCCGTTGATGTAGGCCTCGTAAAGGCCTAGTCCGGAGATGTAGAGCATGGCTTTGTCGATTTCCCCCTCGTTTTGGAACTCTTTGCGGAAGTAACGGGCGGACAAGCGTGTCTTCGCTTTCAACACATCACCGGGGAAACTCCTGTCTAACCCGATCCAAGTGGCTTCCCAATCTTGGCTGTTGGTGAACGCCATGACCCAGAATGCCGGCTCGCTCCAGTCAGACCTGCCCAGGTTGGCGCGTGTTTTCACCTTCCAATAATAGGTGGCCCTGCTATCGAGCGGCTGCCCCTGGTAAAGCACGTTAGTGGATTGTTCGGAACGAACCCATCCCGAGTCCCAGATATCGCCCTCATCAGCATTGAGCTTTTCGAGCGAAGAGGCTACCAGTACCCGGTAGCCCGTCTGTTTCACACCACGGGCATTGGCATTCATCTCCCAGCTTAACGAGGGGTGTTCAACGTCTATGCCGACGGGGTTTTGCATGAACTCGCACCTCAAGTTGTCTATTTCGATCGTTGCTTTCTCGTTGCACGAGGGAAAAAGAAAGATGATTGCCGTTAGGTATGCGCAAAGGTGGCGAATTGTTTTCATAGGTCGGTGATTTTTACGTGTGAGAATAGGCTGGTGATCATGTCAATGCCCGTGGTGGAAACCTCGGCCAGGGGGAAAGGTCTTTTAAAACAACGCTTTAAAACAACACCTTACGCATGAAGCGCGAAGTGGCGACCGCGTCGTTCAGTTCAACCAGCTCCTCCAGTTCCGCGTAATTCTCCTCCACGATCTGCTCGAATTGACGTACCCACATGATGCTCTCTCCAATGGCATCCATGGCGTCTTCACGGTAGGGGTACTGGTCCATGGAGAGCCACCCTTTGTATCCCGTTTTCTTCAAGCTGAACATCAGGTCGATATAGATGGTGCTGTGCACGGAGCCCACGATCATATCGTCGTCCCACGACCCGTGGTTGTCGTTGAAGTGCATGTGGAACAGCAAGTCCCCGGCCCGCTTTGCCAAGATGACGGCTTCAGCCACGTTCTCGCCTGCGTAGAAGCCGTGCCCGGTATCGATGCAAATGCCCACGTTATCGCAACCGGTCTCCTTCGCGGCCAGGATGGTGTCGGCCATTCTCGCGTGAAAGGAGAAGTTGCGTGGTTCCTTGGGCTTGTATTCCAGCGCGAACTTCAAGCTAGGGAACTCCTGCGCCAGCTTCGTGGTTCCTTCGCGAAGCCATTCCCGTTTCCTATCGTAGTTGGTGGTGAGGAGGTAGTCGTACCCATCTTGTGCCATCCAGAGGTTCACTACCTTGCAATTCATCTCGAGCGCGATATCGCTCATTTGGCGCAAGTAGTCGAGCGACTGTTGCCGTATCGCCGGGTCGTTGTTCGTGAGGGTACCCTTGCCGTACTCTTTCACGGTAAACACGTCGGGTATGATGGAGACACAAGTCTTCCCGTAGTCCTCCAGCCTTTTTTTCATGTCCTTCACGTTGTCGGGGCGGATATCCCATGTCCCAACCAGCTCAATGCCCTCCACATGCGGGATTTTGACCGCTTGAGCCAACATCTCCTCGGTACTCGGGTTGTCCTTGTACCCTTTACAAAAACGATCGCACGTGTTACCTAAATTTCCTAAAATAACTGAATACTTGTACATGATAATTTGTTTTTAAAAGATGATATAACGGATAGTTACTATATATGCCAGTTGCAAGACGAACTGTATTCATGAATAGTCGTGTTGCTTGAATTCATTCATAGATCTCGGGAATGTCAATCAGCGTACGTTCAAACATTTTTTTACCCCCTTTCTCATTGGGATGGTGATAGACCTGCCAACCCCAACTC
>DUPB01000074.1 GCA_012838585.1 Bacteroidales bacterium | reverse complement strand
CCATCTCCTGGAGCTTCTTGTTGCCCGTCATCAGGTCCCGGATGATGAGGGTCATCTTTACCACGAACTCCCAGTCGGCATCCATCGCCTCACGCGATTTGGCCTTCTTTTCAGAGTTGAAGTCCGTCCCCTCGTTCGGCTTGCAATATTTTTCCGTCCAGGCCATCGCCTTCGCGAACTCCTCTTTGTCGTAAATGCCTTCGTTGATCCTTCGCAGTATCTCGGTAGAGTCGACCGACTCGGTCCTCATACCGAAGTACTCCTGGAAAAAGTCAGGGTTGACCATGGAGCCCGCGATACCCATCGAGACGCTGCCGATGGAGAGGTACGATTTTCCGCGCATGGTGGCCACGGCTTGCGCCGCGCGTGCGAAGCGAAGCAGTTTCTCTGCCACCTCTTCCGGGATACTGTTGTCGTCCAGGTCTTGCACTTCACGCCCGTAGATGCCAAAGGCGGGCAATCCTTTCTGGGCGTGCGCGGCCAACACGGCCGCCAGGTAGACGGCTCCCGGTCGCTCCGTACCGTTAAAGCCCCACACTGCTTTTGGGTAGTGGGGGTGCATGTCCATGGTTTCGGTACCGTAGCACCAGCAGGAGGTGACGGTGATGGTGGAACCGACACCCTCTCTTTCAAATTTCTCCGCGCAGGCGGCACTTTCGCCTACGCGGCCGATTGTGCCGTCGGCTATCACGCACTCCACGGGCGACCCGTCGCCGTTCTTCAGGTTGCTGCTGATTAACTCGGCCACTGCGTTCGCCAGCGCCATTGTTTTCTCTTCGAGGCTCTCCCTAACGCCTCCTTGTCGCCCGTCAATAACGGGGCGAATCCCGATTTTAGGATACTTCTTCATACGATTATTTTATTTTTTGTATTGATATAGATTAGTAATATAGGTCGTAGGATAACGGTTTTATATTCTATGCCATAATCTGACGAAGGTAATGTTCCAGAGGCAGCGAAAAAAATAAATGGATATGTTTTTTAGCATGTTTTCGCGAGAGCAAACTTGGTTTTTTCATCTTGTTATGGGTCCTTGTAGTCGGATTAACATGGTATGAGTTGGTAGTACGGATGCCTTATTCGTGCAGCTAACATGGGTTAACGGTAGTACGGGATCACAGCGCGGCTAATACTCTTTAAAAGGGAACCGGACGGGCTCTTCACAGAGGCCGTCCGGCATTTGGAAAATCAAAAAGTCATATAAGAAATAGAACTAAATTCGGTTGTGGTTTTATTATTCTCAATAGTATTGGTTTGACGAGATAACAGGTATCGGCATTTCAGCGCGGGTTGTTCCCACTGGCTGGTTGTACCTGTATACCACGTCGTATATTTTGTCTCCTGTCCACTCTTTCACCTTGATGGAAAGCTTTACCGAGTCAGCTTCATCTACCCGCAACGGTCTCAAATCGAAGCAGACGAACCCCTCGTACAACCTGCTTGAGGGACTTCGGTACGAGTTGTGTCTGAACTCCAGCCCAACTACTCCTGGCTTGGCCACGCTTGAGAGTTGATTTTCTACCAGGTTGATCGCGTGGGGCTGCATTCCCCCGTAGTTAAACATGAACGACACGTTCAGGTAATCGCCCCCCACCCACATCGCGTTGGCCTTTACCGGGTCGTTTCCTATGCTGTCTGCATTTTGGGCGTTCAGCTCGATCGCCTTTTTCGTGAGGATGTTCCACATATCATTTACCCGTACGTAGTGGTCGTACCCTGCCATCTCCTCCGATAAGATGGTGTAGTTCAAAAAGACCCGTTGACCGTTTTTAGGGGTATACCCCGGTGTGGTGGCTGCTGGCCACAGGCGCTTCCCATTATCGAGGAGCAACGCGAAGGCGTTGTCGCCTTCGGGGATGACCGTGGCGATATCGATGCCGAAACTTCCGAGCGAGCGGGACTTGTCATCGCAGGATAGGAATACAAGCAGTACCCCCATCAAAAACGAAGCGATTACCCAGTTTGTTTTTCTCATTGCTACCATCTCTTTTCACGCGGCTTTCAACTTTCGTACCCTACAACTTCTTTGCTTGAGAGCTTTCAGGTAAAGATCGCGATAACGTGACACGCGAAAGTTTGACCTTTCACTACATGTTAGATGCAGCAACCGCAAAAACGCTGCATGAAAATGGAAGAAAACGCGAAGTTTAACAAGATTTAACGATGCGGTGCGGTTTTGCTTATTACTTGGTAACAGATTAACTTAACTCCACTTTTTCTTAACCGTACGGTTTTATCGTTTTTACCAAATTATTAAATAGCGGTACGAGAGACAAGGGGCGGTAGTTAACCATATAGTTTTTTTATTAAATCGGCTCTTTTCATTTGTCTCAGTCGCTTGATAACCTGCTGTCTTCGCTTGGGATCATACCAAAAGAAGAACTCCCGTTGCCTGTTTTTCTCTTCCCTTGTTTTCGCGGTATAAACCGGTTCCATGGTGTAGGGGTGGTACCCGGTGTAGTAGATCTCGGTGGCCAGTGTCATGGGAGAGGGGGTGAAGTCCTGTACCTGCTCCAGCCTGAAGTTTAGCCTTTTGGTTTCGGCTGCCAGCTCGGCCATATCCTCCTCTGTGCAGCTCGGGTGTGACGAGATAAAGTAGGGGATAAGCTGTTGGTTTAGGTGTTGATCTTTATTGAGGCGGTTGAAGATCGCGTTGAACTGCAGGAAGCGGTCGAACGAGGGTTTTCGCATGATGGTCAGGACCTTGCGAGAGGTGTGCTCCGGGGCCACCTTGAGCCTTCCCGAAACGTGGTTCGTGATGAGTTCATGGATGTACGTGCGGTTGGCGTTGTTGGTTTTCCTGTCGTTGCTCTCGTGCAGCAGCATATCGTAACGTACACCGCTTCCGATAAATGACTTTTTCACCCCTGGCAGCGCGTCCACTTCCCGGTAGATATCCAGCAGGTCAGATGGGTCGTTATTCAGGTTGGGGCACACCGCGGGGAAGATGCAGGAGGCTCTTTTGCATGTTTCGCAAACCGAAGGGTTCTTACCCCGCATGCGGTACATGTTGGCCGATGGGCCGCCCAGGTCGCTGATATACCCCTTGAAGTCGGCCATTTGGGTGATCTTCCTCACCTCTTGCAGGACTGAACGCTTGGAGCGGGAAGTGATAAACTTACCCTGGTGTGCGGAGATGGTACAAAAGGCGCACCCCCCGAAGCACCCGCGGTGGAGGGTTACCGAGAATTTGATCGCCTCGTAGGCGGGGATCTGCTTCCCTTTGTACTTGGGGTGAGGCAACCGCGTGTAAGGGAGGTCGAACGAGGCGTCCATCTCCTCTTCAGTCATGGGGGGATAGGGGGGATTGATCACGATGGTTTCTTGACCCACGCCCTGCAGGATTCGGGCAGCCTTGAGCCGGTTGGACTGCTCCTCCACCACCCGGAAGTTGGCGGCCTGCTTTCGCTTATCGGCCAGGCACTCCTCGTGTGAGAAGAGGAGCACCTCTTCACCGAACCGGTTTTCGGGGATATCATGGGTGGGGCGGAGGAACGCGGTTTGCGGTATGTTAACCATCTCCCGGAAATTCTTGCCTTCGCGTAGTTCACGTACCACCTGTTTCAAGGGAAGTTCCCCCATCCCGTAGATGAGCAGGTCGGCTCTTGCATCCGCCAATATAGTGGGGTGCAGCTTATCGTCCCAGTAGTCGTAGTGGGTCACCCGACGCAACGAGGCCTCCACCCCACCCAAGAGGAGGGGGGTGTTTGGGTAAAGTTTTTTCAAAATGCGGGAGTAGACGGTGGCTGCCCTGTCGGGTCGCATATCGGGACGACCGTCGGGGGTGTACGCGTCGTTGGAGCGGAGCCGTTTGTTCGCGGTATATCGGTTGATCATTGAATCCATAACGCCGGCGGTAACCGCGAAGAAGAGGCGGGGCGTGCCCAGCTTCTTGAAGTCACGTAGGTCGTCTCTCCAGTTGGGCTGAGGGACGATAGCCACGCGCAGTCCCTCGCTTTCGAGGAGTCGCCCGATCACGGCCGTACCAAATGAAGGGTGATCCACGTATGCGTCTCCCGAGAAGAGGATCACATCGAGATAGTCCCATCCCCGCCGCTTCACCTCCTTTCTGGTGGTGGGAAGCCAGTCGGTAGGTAGACAGTCGTTGGGCAGACAGTCGCCGGTTAGATGGGGTGGGTTAGGCATTCTCCTGCTGTTTCTCTTTTAACTCGTTGTCGATTTGTACTGCCCGTTCCACTGCCAGGTGGATGTTGTCGCAAATATTTTCTTGCCCGATGATACCAGGGATGGCCGACTGTTCCACCTTCTCTCGTACGTCGCTGTTCACCCCCGATAGGATCACCTGCTTCTTCTCCTTAATCGAGTTGCGGCAGAGCGTTTCTAGGTTGTTCAGGCCTGTCGAGTCGATGAACGGTACCTTGCGCATCCGGATAATGCGTATGTGCGACTTCCCGTGGATATCGCGCATCACCTCGTCGAACTTGTTGGCGACCCCGAAGAAGAAGGGTCCCTCGATCTCGTATACCTCCACGCCATTGGGCAGGTGCAGGATCTCATCCTGGGTTTTACCCGAGGTAGACTCCATCTCTTTGGTTATGTTGATGCTGCCCGTGGTGCGGGAGACCTGCGTGGCCTCGTTCATCCGCTTGAGGAACGAGAAGACGGCAAGCAAGAGGCCTACCCCGATCGCGATGGTGAGGTCGAAGATCACGGTGAGGAGGAATGTCGTCAGTAGCACGGCGCGGGTGGATATGGACTGCTTCACGAGCGAGACGAAGATACGCCACTCGCTCATGTTGTAGGCTACCACCACCAGCACCCCGGCCAGGCAGGCCATGGGGATGTGTCGCGTGAGGTCGCCCAGGAAAAGGACGACCAGCAGGAGTACCAGTGCATGAACGATGCCCGCTACCGGGGTTCTGCCCCCGTTGTTGATGTTGGTCATGGTGCGTGCGATTGCTCCCGTGGCCGGGATACCACCGAAGAAGGGGGTCACGATATTGGCTACCCCCTGTGCCACCAGCTCCATATTGGAGTTGTGCCTTTTGCCGGTGACCCCGTCGGCTACCGTGGCCGACAGGAGCGACTCGATGGCGCCCAGCATGGCGATGGTGAAAGCTGCCGGGAAGAGGATGCGGATGCTCTCCAGGCTGATGGGTATCTGCTCTATTTCGGGCAGCTCGCTGTTGATGATAAAACGGTCACCAATGGTCTCGATACTCGTGATGCCGGCGTACTCCTTGAGCAGGTAACCCACGACGGTCATCACGACCAAGGCGACCAGCGACCCGGGTATCTTTCGCGATATTTTTGGCGTGAGCACGATGATGACCACGCTCAAAAGGGCAACCAGTGCCGCCCACCAGTTGATGGAGGCGAAGTGCTCAAAGTAGACCCCCCATTTCTCGATGAAACCCGAGGGGAGGGGTGGGGTGGTCAGCCCAAAGAAATCCTTGATCTGCGTGGAGAAGATGGTCAACGCGATACCGCTCGTGAAACCCACCACGATGGGGTAGGGGATGAACTTGATGATCGCACCCAGCTTCATGAAGCCCATCAGCAGGAGCATCATGCCTGCCAATACGGTAGCGATGGCCAGCCCCTGCATACCGTACTGTTCCACGATGCCGTAGACGATCACGATAAACGCACCGGTAGGTCCGCCGATCTGCACCGTGCTTCCACCTAAGAATGAGATGATAAAGCCGGCAATGATGGCGGTATAGATCCCCTTCTCCGGGGTTACACCCGAAGCGATCCCAAAGGCGATGGCCAGCGGCAACGCCACGATACCCACGATAAGCCCGGCCATCAAGTCGGCCATGAACTTCTCTTTGTTGTACGTTTTCAGGGATTTAAGCAGTTCCGGTTGAAACTCTTGAGGTAACTTTATTTTCATAAACCTAATACAAAAACCGGGCAAAGATACGAATTTTATTTCTACTTTACAATAGACTCTAGCGTTAAGCTTAGGAGGCTGTTAACTTAATATTTTACGCTTCCATCCTACTTCGTAAATAGCGTGAAATTTATCGGTAATAAGGCGATGACCAAGTAACTTTTCGTTTTAAAAAAGCTGTAAACAACGGGATGTTTTAAACCCGCGACTTCTGTCAAAAAGCGATTCATGCTTCTTTTTCGGTGACCTTTTATCTGGTTTTAACCCCTATATATTTATTTTAAATAGTACTCTCTTGTTTGTACATTCCCCATTTGGTCTGTCCATGTAACCCGGTAGTTCCCTTTAAATCCACGGAATTTGACCTGCCCGTTTTTATCCGGTTTGGCGGTCAGGTTTGTTTTCCACTCGTTGTTGATTAAGTTATCAAGCGCGTAGTAGGCAGGTTTTGCCACCATGTCACGCGTGAAGATACCGGATGTTGACGGCTCCCCGGGTGCTCCACAATCGTCGACCACGTTCCACCAGGTGATTCCCATCATCTGCTCCAGGCTGAACCAGAGGCGATACAGGTTTCGGGTGATGATCGCTTGTATTTTTCTGCCTCTTTCATCGTTTCCTGGTGCCGTGATGGAGATCTCGCTCAGGTGAATGGGCAATTTAGCCTGACTCAACCGTTCGTTCCATCCCCAGATATGGTCCGGGGTCTGAATTTCCTTTCCCTCGGCGATATCGAGGCATTGTTGTGGATTGAACAGGTGCATTTGTGACCCCATGATGTCTACTTTACAACCTCTGGCCAATAGGTCTTGCACTTGATCGGTATAACTCTGGCTGAGGTTGTAATCGTTGATGTTTAAAAGCACGTTTTCGGGAAATACTTTACCCGCCACCTTAAAAGCTTCATAGGTGTAATCGCCGGGCATAATGCCATAAACACTTTTCGCGAGGCCACTTCCCGGAATCAACAAGCCCCTCTGGTGGTCAGTCGCGCTCTCGTTCACCACATCCCAACTGTCCACACGATCGCCGTAATAGTCCGCCAATTCAACGATCCGTTTTTCAAACAGCACCTTTAACGTTTTCGTCAACTCCGGGAACATCTTTTCCAATTGCTCCGCGGATAAACCCTGGTATGTTTCGGAATACTTCTCGCTATCCAGGTAGTTTTCTAAATTCCCGTATTCCACGATTAGCTCATCCATTTTTGCTTTTTCTTCAGGGGTCATGAAGTTTTGTATGATCCAGTTCGGGTTATGCCATTTCCGATTCCCCCAGATAATGGGATGACCGTGGATACGGATCCCTTTTTTTTCTAGGAATTCGATAACGGGATCTGGTGCCGGTCTCCTCCAATGTGGCTCTTTTTTTGGCTCTATTACACTGTTCCAGTACGATTCGGTGTCCCAGTATTCCTCCTTGAAACGGGGGCGATTTGGTTGCATCTCAAACGTCTTCCAATAAAAGGCCACCGTGCCCGAATTAAACAGGGTCCCATACAACGCTTTGTAGCGTTCATTATATTCCGTCTTCCCCAGTTGGTTAAAGTTGAAGATATGGGCACCGAAAATGAAATCATGTGAAATCTGCTCTATTTTTACTTCAGTGTCTGGAGCATAATCCGTCAGCGTCAGTTCTCCATTTGCTTTTCTGTGTTTTTCAATATCCTGGTCGATCTTTTTCTGTACCTCGGAATTCCATATTTTCCAATAAGCCTCGCTCATGATTTTTTCACGATCCTCCTTTGAACTTTTTGGGAACGACGTTTGCGCTTGCGATAACGGGCAATACAACAACACGATTAATGCGATCAGTAGACTGTTTTTCATCTTTTGCTTATTTTAAACTGTTCAACTATATCGGGTACGCTTTAGAAACCAATCTTTTATCTATTAACTCCCCTGCACCTTTCGGGAGGTGGAGCATTAAGTGCACTAATACCAATCATTAAATGGCTGTTGACACCAGGCTAAGGGTCTCGTTAATCAATTCAGATGAAAGCCATCTCCATCCTTCAACAAATCGAATTCTTTCTGGTTCATTTTCCCGGATTTGTCTTTCCAGCTGACAACGTACCGGCCCTTGAAACCACGAAAGTGTACCACCCCGTCTTTGGGTGCCTTTAAGGTGATGTTGGTTTTCCACTCCCTGTTTATCAACTCGTCAAGAAGGTAATAAACAGGTTTTGGCTTCAGCTCTTTATCATATATTCCTGAAAATGATGGCTCACCAGGTGCGGCACCTCCATCCACCACGTTCCACCAGGTAATTCCGATTACGTCGGGGTGACTGAACCAGAGCCTGTATAAATTTTTCGTGATCTCTGCCTGAATTTGCTTCCCGTTATCGCTATCGTCCGGAGCGCTAACGGTGACTTCACTAACGTGTAGTGGTCTGCCCGCGTCGGCCATTAAGTCGAGTCTCTGCTCTATTTTTTCAGGCGTTAAAATGTTGGCGCCACGTGCGATCTCCCTGGATTCGTTAGGATTAAAAATGTGCATCTGAAGTCCTACCTGATCTATTCTGATGCCCCTGTCAATTAAGTTTCGCACGATCTCCAAATATCGGCGGTAGAGTGTCATATCCCAGTGCATATCCGAATCATTGATATTGAGAAGTACTGAGTCCGGGAAATATTTCATTGCCCATAAAAAGCTTTTATAGGTGTAATCATCCGGCATTGGGCCGCGGTTTGCCTGATCGGTCGGTTCGTTCACCACGTCCCATCGCTGTACCCGTCCATGATAACGTTTGGCTAAATCGCGGATGTGATCTTCAAAAAAGGGTTCCATCTCTTTACGATTCTCAGGCATCCAAAGTGGAGGGCCCCATTGAGGTTGACCGTAAATAATCGCGTGGCCGTTCATATTGATTCCCTTCGATTCGCAGAACTCGATGACTGGGTCTGTTGGTGGACGGCGATACTCGTATGAGCTCCCGGCTTCATATCTTGGCTCGCCCTTTACCGGCTCCAGCGTTCTCCAGTAAAAGGGCACGGTAGCAGCATTGAATAGATCCCCGAAGGTGTTTTCATACTGTTTGTTTTTCTCGGGACTACCGCAATCTCCAAACAGGAAAATATTTCCTCCGAACAGGAAGTGGTGGCTTATTTGCTTTACCTTGATTTCAACTCCCCGAGGGAAGTTTTCAAATTTTAGAACAGCGTTGGCCTTTCGGTTTTTTTCAATCCCGACATCAATTTTCTCTTGTACCTGTTCGTTCCAGATGTCACGGTACTTTTCACTCATCACATCTCCCCAGTCTTGACCAAGAACCCCGCTGGAACAGATAAAACAGGCCAGCAGTAAAAACAGTAACTTTCTATTCATATGCTTAATTGATCTATGTATTTCAATTGCTTCTTCCTATCTCAACTTCCATGGGTAAAAATAATGAGGTGGCTTGTTTGCCGTTGTCTTTTCAAGAGTTTAGAGCTTACATTAACTCCTGTAAAAAACAAATATAGCCGATTGTTTTGATAATTGGAATAAAATCATTACTTTTGCAAACTTTTTTGAACCTGAAAAGGGGAAAAAGGGTAACAATATAAACTTATTCAAACTGAGCAAAATGCCAAAGATCAAGACTAATTCCGGTGCCAAAAAGAGGTTCGCCCTTACCGGAACAGGAAAAATCAAGAGGAAACATGCTTACAAGAGTCACATTCT
>DUPB01000073.1 GCA_012838585.1 Bacteroidales bacterium | reverse complement strand
CTGTTGATATACAGGTGGCGGAAATCGAAGGGTTGTTGAATCCAGACCCTGAATAAATTCCCCTCCTCCCAGGTGTTGCCTGCCGAGGTGTAGTCGCACATCTCCAGGAAATGGGTTGATCCGGCTTCATCCTTCAAGGGCACCTTAAACCGCATCCACATGTCGGGGATCTCCGGTGTCACCTGTTCCAGATCGATGAACCCGTTGTTGTCGAGGAATTTGTAGCGGTACATGGGAGGCTCCGTCACACCCGATCTATATGGGACCAGCCTCGTGTCGAAAGCGAGCACGATGGGTCCGCGCATGATGGCTGCATCATCCAGGCCTGAAGGAGCTTTCACCACGCGACCCCGAAAGTCCATGGTGAGTTCTACCTTGTCGTTATGGGACCATTCCCGTTCAATGGATGCATATTGACCGGGTATAACGTACCCGTCAAACTCTTTCCCGTTGATTTTGATGACGCTGTTTTTACTCCATTCTGGTATACGCAAATCAAGGGAGAAGTGCTCTTTTTTGGGTAGTTGGATGGTGGCGATAACCGTCCCGTTTTCCGGGTAACCCGTCTCCATCTTGAGTTGTGCCTTCTGGTTGGCGGGGGTGGTTACAGAGGCCTCCATCGGACTGTAAAGGTTGACGGTAATCCCTTTTTTGCTGTTCATGATACTCCAGGAGGGTGTCAGTAGCAGTGCCCTGGATCCGTTGGCCACGCAACAGCTCATCACCACATCCGAGAACTGTTGGTGGCTGTGTACCCTTTCACCCATGAGGCTGGAGAAGTATGACCACCAGTCGCCTTTAGGGGACATGGCAGAAAGGAGCGCGTTATACAGGCTTATTTCCAGTTGATCCGCGTACTTGCTATCCCCCGTGAGCCGCAACATTTGGTATAGGAGCTTCATCCAGGTGACGGTAACGCACGTCTCCATTCCCTGGTAAATCGGCTCGGTTTGCCTCATCTTTCCATGGCACCACACCTCCGCGATAGATCCGGATCCCACGATCATGATTTCGTCGTCAATGATGGATTGCACCAAGGAGAGGCACGCGTCAAGGTAGAGTTTGTTGCCCGTGATGCGATACATCTCGCATAATCCTTCAAAGCACGACATCATCTCATAGGCTTTGGGTGCGCCGGCTATCTCCCATAGCGGGGTGCCGGAAAGGGACTCTTGGATCAACCGAATACCCGTTGGGCTTAGGCGGTTGGGTGAATCCCACATTCGGATGATGTGGTTTGCAAAGTCAAGGTAGCGCTGTTCTCCCGTTTTTTGATAGAGCAGCGCGATGGGTTCCAGCACGGAGGAGGAGGCCAGTCCTTTCCAGCCGATCCATCCCGTTCCCGCGATATTGATCCCGCTATCCGCTCCCGCTTCCAGTATAAGGTGATCCGCCACCTTTTTGGCCGCTTCAAGCACCTTTGGCTCCTTTACCTGATCGTGATAGGCCAGTAATCCCAGTAGGACATATTTGCGTCCCCAGATATCCCAATCTCCCAGATGATGTTCTGCCGGGTAGGTCCCGATATAGCCGTCGTCAGTCTGCGTTTCCAACAGGTCGTGAACGGCTTTGTCAACGACTTCCCGGTTTCGGTCGGTCGGTGTGTACCCGTATCCCAGCATGGCGGAAGTGAACCACTTTCCCCAGAACTCACACCGGAATCCCCACTCTCCGTCGTTTCTCGTGGCAAACGGTTCAATAAGGCGACCAATATCCTGTGCCATAACACGGTTCTCGATGCAAAGGTCAAACTTGTTGCCCAGGTATCCACCTATCTGCACGCTCCCGTGCGGGGCGGGGATTAACTGGTCATGCACCCCATTTTCGGTGCTATTTTTTACTTGTGCCGGCAGATAGGCAGGAACGAGTAAAAGGAGCGAAAGGATAAGATGTCTTACCATATGTTTTTCCAAATTAAGCGTGATAATTCTTTAAATTAAGCGTGATTACTCTTTCACCGTGAACCGGTATTCACCGGGGAGCAGTTGCATGCAGATTTTACCTGTTTTGTTCCCTTCTCCTCTTTCTCCTTCAATTCTACCATCCCTGTCACTCTTTTCATCCCTTTCATCCCTTTTAACTTTGTCATTTCTTTCTTCCTCTTTCGTCCCATCGCTTTCAAGCAGCTGAATATAGGGGGATGATACGAGGGGATTGTTTCCCTCTTTGACCATCTTGAGGTCGCTCGCGGGCAAGTAGAGCGTGGTGGTGGTGTTGGCCGGCACTTTAAAGCGGTAGTAGTGTATGCCCTGGTCGGCATCGACTTTCCATTCGCTCTCAATGCGCCCGTACATGGAGTCGTAGTGCCCTTTCGCCCACGTTATCCCTCCCGTGGGATCGGGTTCGGGCTGGAGGATAAACCGTTTGAATCCCGGGTATACCTCGTCACGTTCAATCCCCAGCGAGTGGTTGTACATCCACGACCCAATAGCCCCGAAAGAGTAGTGGTTGAACGAGTTCATGGAGTTGTTTCCGCCAAAGCCCTCCTCTTTCGTGTAGGAGTTAAGCCTTTCCCAGATGGTGGTGGCTCCTTGGTCTACCGAGTAGAGCCATGAGGGGTAGTCGGTTTGTTGGAGAATCCGGTAGGCGGTTTCGTTGTACCCGTGATCGGAAAGCACCCGGTTGATCCATGCCGTGCCGATAAAGCCGGTCATCAACGAGTAGGGGGCGAACGTTTCGCCGCCGCTTCTCGGGCTCTCGTTCTCAATGCGCATGAGGAGGTTGGCCAGAACCCGCTCTTTGACCTCTCCATCGCATAGGCCGAACGCGAGTGGTACCACGTACGAGGTCTGCGTGCCGATCACCTCCCCTTTCCGGTGAGGCTCCCTGAAGCCCGAGTGGATGGTTTGCCCCGTCTCCTGGTCAATGTAGGTCTGGTTGAAGAAGTTTTTCCGCTCCTCATACAACTGTAGGAACCATGCCGCGTCGTCCGGCTTGTTCAGGAGGGTTGCCACGCGGTGCATCCGGTCCAGGTCGTATATAAAGTAGGCCTCCCAAAGCAGCGAGTTGTCGTTTTTCTCCTGCTCGGGTCCCAGCCAGTCGCCCAGGTTCCCCTCTGTGAGCACGCCCGTTTCGGGGTCGATGTACTCCAGCAGGTATTGGATGTAGGCTTTCATTGCGTCGTAATGCTCGGCCAGCATTCGGGTATCGTGATACTGCATGTAGCTCTCCCAAGGCACGGTGATGCCCGCGCTGCCCCAGAGGATGCCACCAAACCCACCACCCACGGGTGCCACGTCGGCAAACCGCCCATCTTCCCGTTGCGTGTCGCGCATGGCCAGCATGTGTCGCCTCAGGAATTGTGGCAGGTTGGCCATGTAGGTGGCCGTGCGGGAGAAGACCGATATGTCGCCGCTCCAGCCCATGCGCTCGTTGCGCTGGGGGCAGTCGGTGGGAATCGACAGGAAGTTGGCCCGGCTGGACCAGACGATGTTTTCCCACAGCCTGTTCACTTTTGGATGGGACGTTTCGTAGGCGGAGGCCAGCTCGTGGATGGAGCTCAGCACCTCGCCCTTCACCGCGTGGAGCGGCAGCGGCTTCTCTATTCCCGTGATCTCGATGAAGCGGTAGCCATGAAAGGTGAAGCGGGGTCGGATCACTTCATTGCCCCCCTTGGTGATATAGCTGTCTTGCGCCAGTGCCCCGCGGATGTTCTCGAGCATAATCATCCCGCTGTTTTCTTTGAACTCGGGGAGATCGGGATAGGTCACCTCGGCAAAGCGAAGCTTGATCTCTTTGCCTGCCGTCTCTCCCGAAAGCGTGATGTGGGGTACTCCCACCATGTTTTGCCCCATATCGTAGACGTACACGCCCGGGCGGACCTCTTCCATGGCGATCGCGGTGAGCTCACCGATCTTCTTGACGGTTTGGCCGTACTGCCCAATCAGCTTCAGAGCAGAGAAGTCGTTCACGGCGGGCATCCGGTTCTGCTCGATCATCGGGTCGTGGGTAATAACCCCTTCGGGGTTCACCTCCTCGGCCTTTTTCCATCCCGAGGGGTCGTACGAGGCTTCGGACCATCCCTCGATCGCGGCCTCTTTTCGGGCATCGTACACCTCCCCTTGAAAGAAGCTGCTGTAGGTTACCGGCCCATCGTTGAAATATTGCCACGTGTCGGGATCGGATACCACTGTCTCTTCCGTCCCGTCGGCGTAGGTGATAACCAGCTTGGCCAGGAGCGACTGGCAGTCGCCAAACAGGTTCCAGAGGTATCCCATGTAGGTGATGGCACCGCTCCACCACCCTTCACCCAGTATGGCCCCCATGGCGTTTTCTCCCGGCTTCACGAGCTCCGTCACGTCGTAGGTTTGGTACATATGGTGTTTATTGTACTGCGTGAGTCCCGGGTTGAAGTAGTCGTCGCCCACCCGCTTGCCGTTCATGTACACCTCGTAGATGCCCCTTGAGGTGACGTAAAGGCGTGCCTTGTCGATCGGTTCCCGCCGCGATTGGAAGGTAGTGCGGAGCATGGGCATCGCGTTTCTCCCCGTGTTCCTGGTGATAAACGTGCCCGTTTCACCGCCCGTGATTTTATAAGAGTTTTCCGCGATGGTCAGACCCTGCTCTTCTTTCTCCCCCGTATTGACCGTGAAAAGGGAGGAGGCTTTCGGTTCGTTCAGTTTCTCGGAAAACAATAAGTTGTTCGGTACCCGGTAGTTGCGTACCTCTACTTGGGAGAAGGCGGCCGATTGACCCGGTTGGGCCGTGAAGCCAATTTCGCAAAGGTGCGGGAAGCAGATGTAATCCCAGCTGTTGCCTATCGGGTTGATAACCACCGAGCCCAGCCTGTAGGTCTCCTTTTCGCCCATTTCGTCTCCTTTACCCCTGTTTTCCTCGTTATCCCCGTTACCTCTGTTATTTCCTTCGCTCCCTTTGCCACCCAGGTGGAATTCGGTCACGCTATAGGAGGTTTTCAGGGTTATCTCATGGGAATTATACCTGTTCTGTTGGTTGATCAGGGAGGTGGGAATGGGTAGTCGTTGCAGCGGGGTCTCCCGGCTGTCCCCTGGTGCGTACCCTACCCGGTATATGTTCAAAGAGGCAGTTTCCCCGTTTTCCAGTCCCGATATATCCAGCTCCACCTCCACGTACGACGCATCTTTCTCGTTCTGGAGGTTGTAGATATTCAGGTTTTTATTCATGAGCCGGGGGTCGTTGGCCCCGTAAATGAACCCCGCTTTCGTGGAGCCGCTCTCCTCATCCAACTGGATGGTGTAGTGGATGTTAAAGGTGGGGAGGTAGTCGGGACAGAGCACCCGATCGTTGTCACCACCGCCGATCCATTTTGCACCGCTCCATGCCGTTAGCGAGGGATCCATGAGTCCCGTTTCGAACCAGGATTCGGCCGACAGCGGTTTCTCTTCCCAATTATCCGCATTTTCTTTTCCTACGTTTTGTTGCCCCGTATCTTTTTGCCCTGGTTTTTCTACCCTTTCACTTTCTTTCCCCGCGTTGTAACTCCAGACGTTCACTTTCCAATGGTAGCGCGTGGTGGGTTGCAGCGCCTCGCCGGCGTACTCGATGTTCAAGGAGCGGTCGTCCTCGATGGTTCCGCTGTCCCATACCCCTCGTCCCGTTTCGTCCGTGACGATAATCTGGTAGGCCCGTTGCATGATACCCGGCTGGCGGGAATCCATCTGCCAGCTGAAGCGCGGTTTCTCGACATCAATGCCCAAGGGGGTCTCCTCGTACTCCACCTTCAGGGAGTCGAGCCGGGTTGGGGAACAGGCTACCGCTCCCAGCAGGAAAAAGAGGGCCGCTGTTGGTAAAGCGACCTGGCCGGCTATTTTCTTATACAGTTTCCACATCGGTTTCAATAGTTACACGTTTTTAACTTTTGGCGCTATTAGCTTGCTGTTTGTTTGCCCCGACTTTGCCAAACATGGCCAATTGTTACATCATGCGAAGATTAGCTTGTTCAGCCTATTGTAAGCGGTATTTCCAGCGGCTTGTTCATACCTATCATCCAGTTCACCACCGTGAGTTTTTGGCATCCTTCCGCACGGTATACTTGCTGTTTTTGGTTCTGGAGCAGGTTGACGGCTACTCCCCCGATGGAAACGGTGATGGGTAGTGAACTTTTGTTGGTCAGTTCCAGCGTGCCCGGGGAGATGGTTTTCATCTCTACCGATGCTTTGAACAGTTCCGGCAACCAGGGGTCACGTCCCCAAAGCATGTGGGCTGCCCAGGCGATGGTGCGCTTCGCGAACAGTGCTTCACGTACGCCCTCCAGGGTTCGATCATTGGCCAGCACCAGCGTGATGGGTCTTGCCGGGTTATGTATCCCGTACTGGTTTAGTTCGGAGGGGTGGATGTCGCTGTTGGCAAAGAGGGCCAAGTCACGTTCGTTGCACCAGTCCAATACCACCGGGTAGTGCTCGGTACCGTTAAATATCTCGATCCCGTGCATCCATCCCTGCTTGTATGCCTCTTCGTGCTCTTTGGTGAACCGCAGCGGTGCTCCTCGCTCTATACCCCCATGTTGCGACTGCCAACCGGGATGGTCCCATATCAAAAAGGCCCCTTGGTCGACGGCTATTTGAAACATCGTTTTCCAGTCATCCACCGCGGCTGCGATGGGGTTAACGTTTTGGGTAAAGAGAACGTTGAAGTGACCGGGGGGCATGTTGAACTTGGTAATCTCGGTGCCGGGAACCAAAAGGAGGTTGTTCTTTTCGGCTTCCGGTTTCGCGATCTCGTACGACAAGTTGTAGTTTAATCCCTGCTCGTCATTCAG
>DUPB01000072.1 GCA_012838585.1 Bacteroidales bacterium | reverse complement strand
CCCGTTCTTCTTTTTAAATACACGGTTCTCATCATATGCATCATTTTATTCTCGTTTTTCTCGTTTTTGAACTTTCGCATGTAACTGTTTCAACTTACTGCCTTTTCTGTCGTCGCTCGGCAAAGCTTGAACAAGTTCAGCTCTGCTCTCGCTCCTAAGAAAATTTATCGCTTTCAGGCTTGACTTGGCAGTTAAGCGGTCAAGCGGCTAATCGGTTAACCGCCTCACGGTGCGCGATAATTCATTTCTCACTGCCTCATCACTCTCCACGGCTGCGCGAGCCCGGCAGAAGGCGACAATCTCGTCCCGTTTCCAGGAGTGGGTAAACCATCCAAACGCCTCGGCAAGGTATAGTTTCAACCCGGTATCGTTGGACTCGCTCATAAAACGAAACAGGTGATCCAGGTAAGCCACGTTATTGGAGTTGCGAAGCCCCGTGATGGTTAAACGCTTCTCACGCGACTTCACCTCAGGATCGAACAGGTTCTCGAAATCCCTCTCTCTCCTTTCAAGCGTGGCCTCCAGCCTGGCCCTCTCCTTGGCTTTCTCCTCGTACCACACCCCCTCTATCCCTTCCAGGGCCGCATCAAAGGCACGCAGGGCCTCTTGGCGAGGGTACACCTCGCTCGTCTCCCTAAGCTGGAATTCCACCCGCTTGGTAGTAGCTGGTGCTACCCGACCCTTCATCACCACCTCCAACAGGAGGGGCGACTGATTACGGCCCGCCTCTATCGCGGCGAAGCGGCGTATCAGCTCGTAGCTATCATACAGCCCTGCCAGGATGGAGGGCACCGCCATCTCGTTAGGCTTTTTATGAATCAGGTGAAATGCCATCAGCCTCACGGTCGATACAGGATCAGCTACCTGAATATGGTAGAGCTCCTCCAGCGACAATACCCCGTGGGCGTAGAGCACCTTCATCGCCAACGCCTTCACCTCGGGGTTATCGTCTTTCAACAGCTTTTTCCAACGCTTCACGTCGTTGCGCCGATGTGCTATCGTGTAGTTGAGGTCACTCAGGTCGCCACGCTGACAACCGTAGCGGTAAGTGGGGTCACCTATCAGGTGCGACTCCAGGGTAAAGAGCTCCTTAGCCCAGTTACCAACGCTCACCCCGAGATCCAACAGCCCCAAAAGCTGGTGAGGCCATATATCCTGCAGCGAGTTGACCGAGTTGGCTTTCACCACCACCGTGTGCCCCGGGTTGAAGATATAGTGCCCGCTGAGGTAGTCATCCAGGTGGAACGACCCGTTGAAGCAGGCGTCCAACATAACGAACCGGGCTCCCGGCTCGTATCCCTTCAGATCCTCAATATGGATATCCAACGAGGCGTCCAACAGGCTGTCCTGTAGCACGACCTCGGGATTGAACACGTTGGCCACCCACGATTCGGGGATATTGTAGTTATCGATGTAGTACTGCTTTGAAGCGATGGAATCTTCTGCACTCCTGATTTTTCCCCGGAAAAACTTTCGGGCCATCTCCAGCCAGATGCTGGCCGTACTGGTATTGGGAATCCCGTTTAGGAGCTGCGTTTCGGGTCCCCCGTGGTGATGCAGGATGGCCAGATCCAGCTCCTCCCTCCCCACTTCGGCCATCAGCCTCGACTTCACGTAATCGTCCTGACTATGGTCGATGTAGTTCAGCATTCCCTTGCCGTTGGCCAGGGTCATGAACTGACCGGTAAGGGCCATTCGTTCATCTTGCCGGGCCACCAGGCAGCCGGAGTTGTAGCCATGCCCCGCAAAGAAGGTGACGTTCGAGATGGTTCTCGCCGACTGTTTCTCCCGAACCGCCTTGTTCAGGAAGTCGTCAATCAGCTCGAACCTCGTTTTACCGTCCCGTTTGGGCGGCTTGATCCGGGCCGAGTAAATCTCACTTTGCACCGACTGGGCGCCCTCGGGCGAGAGGTTGTAATAATGATAGAGCGTGTTGAGGCTGTCCCTCTTCAGGTACTCGAACCGCAGATCAAAATCGTCGTAAAACCGATCGGATGGCACAGAGGAGCGATTCCAAGCCCTTGCTTGATCCATTTTAAACGCCGTGGTGAGGTGCTGCCCGTTTCTAATCATCGGCACGGGAATATCGCCCACGAATACAGCACCCTCGAGGTTCTGGGTCAGATATAAACCGTGCAACACCTCGCGGATGGAATCCGGAACGCCCCACCGATCCACGATGACCATCGTCTTCAGCCCATCGGCCTCTACCGACGCGGCGTATTGATCAATGGAAGCCTTGCAGCGCTCCATTACCTCCTGGTCGACGACGATAGCAAAACTCCCCGCCTTTTTAGCCGCGGTAGTTGAACCACCCAATAGGATGACAAGCAGCGACAGGATTAAAACCTTACGGATTTTCATTCGATTGTTTGATTTTATATTTCTGTGTATGGAACCTTTTCAGACGACCCATCTGTTTGCATATCCCGCAAGGAGAACACTCATAGGATAGTATAAACAAACCCAACCCTCTCTTACGGCACCGTAAAACACAGAACGCGCATAAAACAGTTTAAAAAGGAAATTATCAACCCCGAACACAGACAACCTGCCGAAGATAAATGCGCATTGAAACATTTAAAAAACAAAAATAGATGAAAAACCCCTTTTTTCAACCATTTTGCCGAAAAATCGGGGGAATTATATAGAGAATAGTTACAAGAAGAGCAAACTTAATGACATAACAGCCATCCCGCCTATCAACCCATAGATGGCGTGGTGGTGCTTCCCGTACTCTTCGGCCGCGGGCAGCAGCTCATCAAACGAGATGTAGACCATGATCCCGGCGATCATCCCGAACAGTACCCCCAACATCGCCTCCGTGAGGAACGGGGCCAGCACTAGGTAGCCCACGATAGCACCCAGTGGCTCAGACAACCCCGAAAGCAGCGACAACCAGAAAGCCTTTTTTCTGTTGCCTGTAGCGTAATAAATGGGAACCGAAACGGAGATTCCTTCCGGGATGTTGTGGATGGCGATAGCGATGGCGATAGGGATGGCTATCTTTATATCCTTTAAACCGGAGAGGAAGGTCACCATACCCTCGGGAAAATTATGAATCGCTATCACCAACGCAGTAATCAGTCCTATACGCAACATCTTGTGGTCGACTACCCGCTTATCTTCCGTACCTTTAATGGCTCCCTGCGGCATCTCTTTTACCTTAGCCCTCTTCTTAGTGATGCATTCGATCTCCTCCACCGAGTGCATCTCGTGGGGATTGGCACGCTCCGGTACCAGCCGGTCGATAATCGCTATCAGGAAAATGCCACCGAAGAAGGAGAGGATGGCGTAAAACTCGCCCGTCATACCACCGTATATTTCGCTCAAGGTGGCAAACGAGTCGGATAAAAGTTCCACGAAAGAAACGTAAATCATGATGCCGGCAGAGAGCCCCAGTGATACCGAAAGGAACGTCTTGTTGGTCCGCTTCGCGAAAAACGCGATGGCCCCGCCCACGCCGGTCGAGAGACCAGCGAAAAGGGTGATTAAAAAAGCGATGAGCACCTGATTTTGTGCCACTGCAATCGTTTCCATGTTGAATGAATCTATTTTACGAACCGCGAAGTTGGCACAATTATCGCGAACAAACAATCGCTATTTGTTGGTATTTTTCAGGTAAAGCCATTTTTTGAAAAGGTACAGGGGGGGATTTAACCGAAAGCCCTACTCCTGAGGTATCTCATCCGCCGTAACGATATCGTTGAAAAGCGCGTACATCAACAGTCCCGAAACAGTTTTAATACCCGTTTTATGGACGATATTTTTTCGATGTGAGATCACCGTGTGGATAGATATACACAATTTTTCACCAATCTCTTTGTTGGTCAACCCCTTCACCACGTAAGCCAAGATCTCCTTTTCGCGCTTCGTTAACTCCTGCTTGTCGATATTCTGGCAATCCAGCCGTTTCGCGGCGGTGGCCACAGCGTCACGCAGCTTCTCGATGATGGTGGTAGGCGCATCGTCTATACCAATGGTCGCATCAAATTCAAGCAGGAGTTCCGGGGGGATGTAGCTGTAGAGCATGGCCACAAGTGATGAGCAGGCATCGGGAAAGAGACCGTTCAGTGGCTGGGATGGGTGTGTCCCAAGCAGCACGGGGTTAAGCAACACGATGTCTACACGCTTCTCCTCCGGCAAGGCCGCCTCCCACTGGTTAAAATCGTCAACAGTTTCAAACTGCCTCACCACACGAAAGTCGCTGTCGTGCAAAATCGCACTAAGTCCCTCGCTAACAATCCGCGACGGTTCAATGATGGCCACGCTATACTGTTCTCTTACACTCATCTCAATCCTTTTTCAATCGCACTCACCAAGGCCACCAGTATCTCATCCTCTATCACGTGATGCTTGTTGAGGTCCTCCTCCAAGAGGAACAGCTCGGAGATCGCCTTTCTCTTTTTCTCGAAATCCACCTCCCGCGGGGCATACTTGATCAGCAAGTTTTTCAAGTCATTCAGGCTCTCCTGTATATTGGTGTGATTGGCTTGAAACTCCTTAATATTGTACCGCTCCGTCTTCTCACCCTTCAGCAGGGCGTTGATGTAAGGGAACAGCACCTCCTCCTCGTACGCGAAATGATTATCAGTATCCTCCTTGTATTTTTGCAAGAATGCTTTAAAGTGGCTGCTGTAAGAAGAACGGGTAATGTCGATAATACTGTTTGTAACGCTTGGTACCCTGTTCTCAATGTAATCGGTGTGGGAGTTGTGCAGGTAGCCCAACAGTTGATCGACAGGGATACTGTCCACCGTCGCTTGGCTGATGGTGTAGTTTTCGAGGCTGTATACCTTGCATACCATCAGGAAGAGGGGGATAGAGATGTTTCGCTCCTCGCAAACCTGTTTGACGGTACTTTCGCCGACACCGACATCGATTTTAAAGCGGGGCAGGATATGCATCAGCTTGATGTTGGCCAGCAGCAGGTCGGCCAGTTGGCTATTCTCGTTAAAAAGTTGTCTTCTCATCATTGTAATCTTACATCGTTTTAGACGGGCCGGTTCATCATTTTTTAGGAAACGAGTGGCGGGCAAAGTAGGTGTCGAGTGCTTCCCGGGCGGCGACGAACGAGCTTTTGCGCGATTGCAGCACCTCCTCTTCGAGTTGAACGAGCAACCGGGCTATCTCGGGATCGTTGTAGAAGCTGCCGCGGAGCCGCTCGTTAATGGTTTCGAACATCCAGTACTTCGACTGCTCCTTTCGCTTACGGGTAAAGTAACCGTTTTGCTTCACGAAATCGATGTAACGATGCACCATATCCCACACCTCTACTATCCCCAACCCGTAGTAACCGGAGTAGGTGAGCACCTCGGGGCTCCACCCCGATTCGGGCAGCGGGAAGAGGTGCAACGCGTTGCTATAATGGCGTTGGGCCATCTTTGCCTTCGGGATGTTGTCGCCGTCCGCCTTGTTGATCACGATGCCGTCAGCCATCTCCATGATACCCCGCTTGATGCCTTGCAGCTCATCACCCGTCCCGGCCAACTGGATCAGGAGGAAAAAATCGACCATGGAGTGAACCGCCGTCTCGGACTGCCCCACCCCCACGGTCTCGACAAAAACGTAGTCAAACCCGGCCGCCTCGCATAGCACGATGGTCTCCCGGGTTTTACGGGCAACCCCACCGAGCGACCCCGCCGAAGGAGAGGGACGGATAAACGCGTTGGGCTCGTTGGATAACCGCTCCATGCGTGTTTTGTCGCCCAAAATGCTCCCTTTCGATAGTTCGCTGGAGGGGTCAATGGCCAGCACCGCCAGCTGATGTCCTTTTTCCAGGAGGTGCATGCCAAAGGTATCGATGGAGGTACTTTTCCCCGCGCCCGGCACGCCTGTTATCCCGACCCGGATGGAGTTTCCCGCGTGCGGCAAGCACTTCTCGATGATAGCCTGCGCCTTTTCGAAGTGCGACGGTAGGGAGCTCTCCACCAGGGTAACCGCCTGGCTCAGGATCACCCGGTCGCCCGACAGGATGCCCTCCACGTACTCGTCCACCGTACGCTTTACCCCCTTGGGACGCCTTTTGAGGTAGGGATTCACAGTTGGTGGCTGGGCCACCCCCTTGTTAACGCTTATTCCCACGTATTTGGGATCATTCTCAGGATGTTTCATTGGGTTACTTTGTCTAACGAACTCAACCTTACCGTGTAAACCGTTGTTGCTTTCAGGGCAAAACAGCGCCTTAACCACCTACGAAAGTTGAATTCCCTGTACGATAAAAGCCGAATGAAGGTCACTAAGATACTCCATCCGGCTTATATATCCATTCAGTAACGTTTACTTCTTGGGGATCACGCTCCCCTTGATGGTCAGCACGTACACCGTATCAGGAACGTTGGTATAGGCCCGTATGCTCTTGTTAAAACCTCCAGGGCGGTGCACGGTGGAATAACTGACGGAGATACTACCGTTTTTACCCGGTAAGATGGGCTCCTTGGTATAGGAAGGCGTGGTACACCCACAGGATGTTGACACCCTGTGAATAATCAGGGGGCTATCACCCTTATTGGTGAACTCGAACTTGGTAGTCACCTCCCCAACCTCCTCCTTGATCTTACCAAAATTATGTTCCGTTTTCTTGAATTCTGCCTCCGGCTTCTTCTGTGCGAGCGTGACCCCGCCGCACAAAAGCAGGCACAGGAACAGTACACTTACCTTCTTCATATGATGATTAATTCTAATATGTTATGATTTCGTTGGCTTCTTTTTATCTGATACAAAGGTAATCATTTAGTTTAACCCATGCTTATTCTTTAACATTTATTCGCTCACCCACCGTCCGCGAAGTAAATTCCGGGGCGTACATGCATTGCACCACGGCCATCCCGTTCGAATAACTACCCACCCGATTCACGCGAACCGCGTATTCAAAAACATAGGTACCCTTGGGCAGCACGTTGAAGTAGAAGTCCGTGGACGCGTCTTTCGGGGTCTTGTAGTAAAGGACTCCATCCTGCCACTCGCAGCCGGAGAGCTGGTTGATCGGCTCGAAGCAGACCGCACGCGTATCCTTCAAGTGCACGTACTCCATATCCCGGTCGCTCCGCAACGTGAGCCGTATCACCACCTTATCCCCCACCTTCAAGGGGCGTTCCTCGGTGATCCTTACCAACCGGATGCCGGAGGGAACTGTCTCCTCAACGAACAGTTGCTTCTCGATATCGAGCGCACCATCTGTTTTAACGATTCGGTCTATCTCCTCGAAATACTGCCAGTAAAGCGCTCCCCAAGCAGGTGTATCACCATGGTGTGTCACGGTGGCCCGGCCCATCTCCGGTTGTATCTCCGTCCCGCTCCACGACTGCTTGACGTATCCCGTTCCCAGCTCCTTGGAAGCCTCGACCGGCTGGTCGCCCAGCTGAATGACCGTCTCGCCGGTAGACGCGAACCAGTCGCTCCCGGTGCTTAACAGCGCGTACACGGCATCCATCGTGGCGTGCGTTGACTCCCATAACTGGGTCTGCTTCTGCTTCAGCAACCACCGTTTCATCTCGTCCATCTCATCGGTTTCGGCACCTGCCTCCCGGAAAGCGTCCATGATAAAGGTGTGCACCGTAACGGCCGAGCTCGACATGAAGACCCAAGCACGGTTATTGGCCCAATACATCCCTAACTCATCCGATCGGGTCGCGTGCTCGCGGAACGAATCGACGATGGTCCTGGCTGCACCGGCATCGCCTTCCCGACTCATCAGCAATGAGATAAGCGCCCGCTCGTACAACCCGTACCGGGTCCAGTTCTCCTTAAGCAGCGACCGGTAGAAGTCGGCCATCTCACGCACCTCGTCGTCCTGGGGATACTCCCCGTAGGCCGAACGGACAAAGAGATACTCTAAATCGACCCTGGAAATTGTTTTTATCTTCTCCCACTCCTTGTTGTACTGCTTCAACAGGTTAAAGCGACGGAGTGCCTCCGCGTCGATATAGTCGACTGCCCGTCCCTGCATCAAGCCGACATCGTCCGTGAGCTCACCAACCCCCAAGCCCTTGAGTTGCTGGAAGCCGTACAAGATATAGTGGGTGATGCCCACGCTCGGCGGGAACCCTTTAAACCAGCTCCACCCGCCCTGGTTGCTTTGCAGCTCCTGCAGCCGGTCCACGGCCGTTCTTGTCAGGTAGCGTCCCCGGTTCACGTCGAACAGCCACGCCAGTTTCTCTTTCTGCTCGCTTTCGTTCCGTGCCTCCAACACCCAGGGTGTCTCTTCCAGCAGCACGCTCTTCAGCTCCTGGTTCTTTTCGAGGTTGGAGAGGAGGGTTCCCTCATCGCCTCCCTGTTTCTTCCACGCCTCTACCATGGCCGTCACCTTGGGATAAGCCTGTGCGATACGCGCACCCATCGATGCGCCGTAGTAGGAGGCGAACCAGGCGATCGCGCTCTCGTTGTTGGGCTCTTGTAGCACAGGCAGCGCCTGCACCGCGTACCACGCGGGGTTAGACGCGAACTCCAGCGTCAACCTGTAGTCCTGCCGGGTGGGTGATGCCCCCTGGAGCAACCGCTCCATGGTGAACGTCTTGGTTTCGCCACCTCTCACGTCCATCCGCGTTGTTTCGGTGGTCAACGTCCGGTTGGGCAGCAGCGCCAACGCGTGCTGCTCGCCGTCGCTAAACCGTTCGCTCTTTGCAATAATTCGTATGCCCAGAAGATCCCTGTCGTTCGGCACGTTGAACCTCCACGAGGCATCGGTGGAAGCGTTAGGGGCGAGGGAGAAGGGTAGCGAAGCCGTTGTTAGCGAGGCGATCTCCACCGCCTCACCGGTCGCCGGGTCGAAAAACTCCAGCGTCACGCTCCCCTGCAGGGTGCTATCAGAGAGGTTGGTGATCTTGGTCACTATGGAGGTTTGATCGCCATGCCTCAAGAACCGCGGCATATTGGGCGTAACCATCAGCTCCTTACGGGAGACGACAAACGCCTCCGCGCTACCGCTATTCACCCGCTTATCGTGCGCCAGCACCCGGAATCGCCAGCGGGTATTGCTTTCGGGAACCGTGAAGGCGATTACCGCATCCCCCTCTTCGTTGGTCCGTAGCGTGGGATAGAAGAACGCCGTCTCGTTAAAGTCACGGCGCACCTGAGGAGTGTCATCACCCGTGTCGCTGCCAGCTTCCTTCTCTCGCGGAGTGGGGGCAGGAGAGGTTTCACGCTTACTCGCTCCAAACGCGACTACAGACGCCTCATCCAGGGCAACGTTACCTGCTGGCATGGCTTCCACCCCAACAACCTTGTTAGCTTGTAGCTCCTGAACATCCGCTGCCTGAGCTCTTAAATTCTCCGGATTAACGCTACTAACGGCGCCACGAACCCAAAACCCCGCACGAGGCAGCGAGTAGCCAAACCAGTTCAACCGGTCGTAATTGAACTGGGGTGGCTGCTTGTAGGTAAACCTCCGATAGCCCATGGACTGCGTTCGGTTACGGGCATAGTCGCTCATCAGTCCCATTATGAAGTGGTACGGGTCACCCGATACATGGAAAAAGTCCCAGGGCGACGTTGTGTAGATGTTATCCAATGAGAAATCGTACATCGAAGCCAACAGTTCCGCCACCGCGGGGTTCTCATTGGCGTCCGTCACCGTTACGCGCCACTCCTCCTGTGCGCCGGGGCGGATCTTGTCGCGGAACACGGAAAGCTTCACGTTCAACTTCTTGCTCTCTTTTACCGGGCGAAGGTCGGATTGGTGGGTGTAAAACTTCTCGTCTTTATAGTAGGTAAGCATCAGGGTAACCCCCTCCTTGTACTCCTCCTTATAGGGCAGTTCAAAGCGCTTGTTCTCGTTGTTCAGTTCTATCCACCTCCTGTCGAGCAGCTCATTCTCCTGCCACAGCTCGTACAACACGTGCAGCCGGGAGGTCGCCCCAAGGATCACCTCGGCCGGTTTACCCGGGGCAAAATCACGGTTCTTCTCCACGAACCAGTTATCGGTTTTTATCGGGGGGCGTTTATCGGAGTACGCGAAGAGGATCGCATCTTTCTCCGCCTCCACATGATTGCCTTGTTGGTCCTTCGCCTCCAGTTTCAGCCGGTACTTCCCGGAAGGCAGGGCCGCCAACCTCGTGGCCAACTCCGGCTGTTCACCGGTCTTGAAGAGGCCTTCGGCCACCAGCTGGTGTAGGGAGTCGTTCTCGTGCAAAGAGTAGACCCGGTAGCTACCCGTTGCGGCTATCTCGTTCCCATCTAAGTTCTTGGCGGTGATCAGCACCTTCTCCCCGCTCCCCTTCTCCCAGCAACCGCTCATTTCTAGCGACAAGTGGAACATGGCATCGCCCACCGGTACCGTGTAGGAAGCCGTTCGCGTCTCGCCATTCAGGTCGGTTACGCTCACCTCCACAACGAACGCGCAAAACGCGCGAACGGAGAGGCGGTTATCCGGCCTCCGAGGGGTAAAGGAGATTTCGAAGCGGCCCTCCTCATCGGTCTGCACAGCCCCTTCGGCGAACAGTTCCAAACTGCCTCCCATGATCCACCACGAGAATGGCCGTCGGTTCACCCGGTAGGTTACCGTCGCGTTTTGCAGTTTGATCCCCGAGAAGCTTTCTACCTTCCCTTTCAGCGTGACCGGTTGGTTGAACGCGTAAGTTTCATCGATCTTGTCGAACAACACCTCGAACGTGGGTCGTTTGTACTCCTCTACCTTGAAATGAACGCTCCCCGTTTTCGACTCAATCTTGTAGAAGCCTGGGAGCAGTCCCCGCGGTAATGTGAACTCGCCCGAAACCGACCCGTACTCGTTGGTCGTCGCCTGCTGCTTCGATAGCTCCCTGTTATTCGCGTCATACAGTATCGATTCGATCAGCTGCCCGCTCATCACATGAATACCCTTCTCATCCTCCCGTGTCAGTACGGCTTTGTAGAAGACCGTCTGACCCGGCCGGTAGATTCCCCGATCGGTGAAAACAGAGGTGGTGAGTCGTTCACCCTCCTCCTCGCCACGATGCCATTGGTGGGTGTAAGGAAGGCGATGCAGGGGCAAGCCGTTATCTTTCCCCGATATGGCGTGGTAAAAGAGGTCGTTGTTGGGTGCCTCCTTGTTATAGACGGTAAACCCCAGCTTATTCACCGGCAGGGAAGCCTCCCGGGTCAAGGTTGAGTTGCGCCAGTTACCGGGAAGCTTGTAAATCACGACCTGTGCATCGGTCACGGGCTCCCCGGTCACCCGGTTCACCACGAAGAAGTCGTACCGATCCTCTCCCGATGCCCGGGAAAAGAGCGCCAAATCCGACAAAGAGAAAAAGTACTCCGACAGGGGTGTATTCACTGTTTCGGGCGAAGTATCGAAGGTCAACACGTAGCTCCCCGGCTCCTTAAGGTTAAACCGGATGGAGACCTTCTTCTCGGCGTAGGGCGCACTTTCCGGCAGGTGTACCGGGATATCTTTCACGAAACGGCGTTGCCCCTCGAACTTTTTATAATTAGCTTGCTGCATCATCAATGCCTCCTTGGGGGAGTCAACGCGATACAGTTTCGCGGTCATCGAACGAAGGTTTTTGAAGGTTACGTCCAGCTTGATTTCACTACCGAGATGGAACGTTCGATTGCCTGTAACGGTGAACCGAGATTGGGTAAGTGATGCCAACTGATCCTGCAAGATCGTGATTCGTTTATAGTCGGGGTACGCCTGTACCGCCTCTTGCAGCATCTCGTACAGCTCCCCGATTTTTTGTTCACGCCCCGCGCTATCCAGTTCATCCATCCGTAACACCACATTCGGGTAGAAATTCGCGATTCTATCGATGAGCTCCACGCTCATCTCATCGCCCTCCCACTTATCGAACAACCGCCAGAGCGAAGCGAACGCGTACATATTGTAGTATCGATAGAATCGAGAGAGATAGTCAAGCTTCTCCAGCTCCGTCAGCAATGCCGATGCCTCCATCCCCCTCTCCAGGAGCGAAGCCAGGTGCTGCCGGTACATCTCCAGCGCCCACACCTCGTACTCCCCCGGTAGCGGTTCAAAAGGTAGCGTTACGAACTGCTCGGCAGGTAGGAACAGCTCCTCCATGGTAATCCCTTTCCCCGCCAACAAGCGACTTATATCCTCGTTGCCCCACATCTGTTGGCAACATTCGAGACTCCTCCTCATGAGGAAATCGTACATCGTGGGAAAGAACTGCCGCGAATCACTACCCAGTTCAACAACCGCGGCGAAAGAGAAGACGGTGGTTGTCAGCAGCTCATCTTTCGGAGCGAGGGAGGCGTTGAGGTGCTCTATTACCTTGTTCAACAGGATACCCCGCGTCCACTCCTTCATATCTTCAGGCACGTAGTCGCCCAGCTCGGTGCGTCGATCAATGTTCCAGCGATCATTCTGGTAATACTGCATGTAGAGCTCGCCCAACATGGAGTGCAAGAACGCACGTTCCACCGCATCGCGGCTCCGTGCCAACATCTCGTTGAGGTTATGGAAGATCAACGTGTTATTTTCGGTATCCAGGGCCAGGTCGTACTTCCCTTGGTGAATCACCGCCTTGATCACCTGCGGGCTGTTCTTTTCCATGACGGCCAGGCGCAAGATCTCGTTTACCTTATCGGAGGCCGACTTGGGAAGGGATTTCTGTTCAAACTCGGCCACCGCCTCCCAGAGCTTCTCGTAGGAATCGTATTGCAAGGGGCGATTGAGTTGTGGGAAAATGGCAAGTGTAAGCATAGAGAGGAGCAGGGTAAGGGTTATCTTCTTCATCATAAGGCTTTTTATGGGGTTTACTGGAATTATCAGGTTCATTGGTTCGGGTTACTTTACGGTCACCTATTATTTAACAATTTCAAGAACGATTTGTTTTCCGTCGGGAATCCTTCTATTTTTGTAATTTTGCATCCGCTTTAGCGAAGCTGAAATTTTAATGTAGATAGATATCAATCCGAAAAGATTAAAATGATCATATGAAAAAATCAACCCTATTTCTCTCGATAGGTGCCCTGCTCGCGGGGCTTGGAGTGCTGCTGTTCGCGTTATCATCGTTGAATAGCCTCGAGAAGGTGGAGTCAGATCGGCCGTTGGTACTCTCCATGACCGCCTCCGTGGCGATACCCGAAAAGATGGAGTTCGCGGGTGAGAAAATCGTGTTTGACCGTTTCGACCGGCGAGAGCGGATGGACCGGGAGCTGAACAGCTTCACCTACTTCCACTCCACCACCCTGCTCCTATTTAAGCGGGCCAACCGGATGTTCCCGGTGATAGAGCCCATCCTCGCGAAGGAGGGGATACCCGATGATTTTAAATACCTCGCGGTCATCGAAAGCAGCCTGGACCCGCGGGCGGTCTCCCCTGCCCGTGCAGCAGGACTATGGCAGTTCCTCCAAACCACGGCAAAGGAGTATGGGCTTGAGGTGAGCGCCACGGTAGACGAGCGTTACCACGTCGAGAAATCGACCGAAGCTGCCGCGAAGTTCCTGAAGGATGCTTACAAGAAGTACGGTTCCTGGAGTGCAGCCGCGCTCTCCTATAACGGGGGGCAGGCCCGGATCAGCAACGAGCTGAGTAACCAGCAAACGAGCGAAGCGTTGGACCTCTGGCTGGTGGAGGAAACTACCCGCTACTACTACCGGCTATTGGCGATCAAGCAGATCTTTGAGCAGCCGCGCCGGTACGGGTTCGTGATTCAACCCGAGCACCTCCACAAGCCAATGGAATTCAAAGAGGTGGAGGTATCGACGTCCATCACCGACCTGGCCGATTTCGCCCGGCAGCACGAGGTTACCTACGCCCAGTTGAAGGAGTTCAACTCGTGGCTGCGCAACCGGAAGCTGACCAACAGCAGCGGCAAAACCTACACGATTTTGATCCCCACGCGTGATGCGCTCTATTACAAGAAGGGTGAAAAGCCCAAGGTGCATAGTGCAGCATGGGTTAAGTAGATGGGTCGCAAAATTCGCCTTGCAGATATTTGCTATGTTCGGCAAAGTCAAAGCAAGCTTTGCATTTGCTCTCACTTGTCGCAAATAGTTTACGCCAGCCAAGCCTGAAAGCAAAAGTAGTCAAATGCGAAGGTTTAGAAACAGACGAAGCTATTAACATGGAACAGATAGAGGTGTACGGTGCCAGGGTGCACAACTTGAAGAATATCAACGTGACGATCCCGCGTGACGCGCTGACCGTGATCACCGGCTTGAGTGGTAGTGGGAAGTCGTCGCTCGCCTTCGACACCCTCTTCGCGGAGGGGCAGCGGAGGTACATCGAGACCTTCTCGGCCTACGCCCGCGGCTTCCTGGGGAAACTGGAGCGACCCGACGTGGACAAGATCACTGGGTTGAGCCCCGTCATCTCCATCGAACAGAAGACCACCAACAAGAACCCGCGATCGACCGTTGGCACGGCCACGGAGGTGTATGACTTCCTGCGCCTTCTTTACGCTCGTGCCGGCGAAGCCTACTCCTACCTTACCGGGGAGAAGATGGTGAAGTACACCGACGAGCAGATACTGGAGCTGATCCTGGAGAACTACATCGGCAAGAAGATCTACATCCTGGCACCCGTGGTGCGCAACCGAAAGGGGCATTACCGGGAGCTGTTCGAGCAGATACGGAAAAAGGGGTACCTCTACGTGCGGGTGGATGGCGAGATCCGGGAGATCCTTCCCGGGATGAAGGTAGACAGGTACAAGAACCACAGCATCGAGATACTGATCGACAAGCTCGCGGTCTCCAACCGGTTTGCCGACAAGCTGAAAGGCAGCGTCCGCACGGCAATGAGGCAGGGGGCGGGTTTAATTCTCATACAGGACGTGGAGGCCAACGAGATACGTTACTACAGCCGAAGCCTGATGTGCCCTACCACCGGCCTCTCGTACAGCGAGCCGGCTCCCCACAACTTCTCGTTCAACTCCCCCCAGGGGGCGTGCCCCCGCTGCAAAGGGATTGGCACGGTGGACCAGGTGGACGTGGAGAAGGTGATCCCCGACCCCTCGTTAAGCATCGCGAGGGGGGGCATCGCCCCACTCGGCAAGGAGCGGAGCGGCCTGATATTCTGGCAGATCGCGGCGCTTTGCGAAAAACATGGGGTCACCCTCAAAACCCCCATCAAGGATATCCCTAATGAGGCCATCGACGAGATCCTGTACGGTACTGGCGAGCGGTTGAGGATAAAGAACGAGGCGCTGGGCAACTACAACTACATGGTGTCGTACGACGGGGTGGTGAAGTACATCGAAATGCAGCAGGATGAAGACGCCTCGGCCACCGCGCAAAAGTGGGCGGGGCAGTTCATCACCACCTCCGTCTGCCCCGAGTGCAACGGGCAACGCCTCAACAGGGAGGCTCTCCACTTCCGGATCAACGGCAAGAACATTGCCGAGCTGGCCGCGATGGACATCCAGGAGCTGTACGACTGGTTCCTTACCTCCGAAGCGGAGGTGACCGAGCGGCAGCGGCTCATCGCCTCCGAGATCATGAAAGAGATCCTCTCCAGGCTTCAGTTCCTGCTGGACGTGGGGTTGGGGTACCTCTCGTTAGCACGCGCCTCGGCTTCCCTGTCGGGGGGCGAAAGCCAGCGCATCCGCCTCGCCACCCAAATCGGTTCCCGGCTGGTGAACGTGCTGTACATCCTGGACGAGCCCAGCATCGGCCTACACCAGAGGGACAACCACCGGCTTATCCGATCGCTCAAGCAGTTGAGGGACACGGGCAACTCGGTGGTGGTGGTGGAACACGACAAGGAGATGATGCTGGCCTCGGACTACATCGTGGACATGGGCCCCTTTGCCGGGCAGAAGGGAGGGGACGTGGTATTCGAGGGGGCTCCCGCCGAGATGCTGGAGAAGAACACCCTCACGTCGAACTACCTGAACGGAAAGCTGGAGATACCGGTTCCGAAGGAGCGTCGCACGGGCAACGGGGAACAATTGGTCATCGAGGGAGCAACGGGGAACAACCTGAAGGAGGTGACCGTCGCCTTTCCCCTGGGTACCTTCATATGCGTGACAGGTGTATCCGGAAGTGGGAAGTCGACCCTGATCAACGAGACTTTGCAACCCATCCTCAGCCAAAAATTCTACCGCTCGCTCAAAGACCCGCTGCCCTACTCCTCCGTGGAGGGGACGGAGCATATCGATAAGGTGGTGAGCGTCGACCAGTCGCCCATCGGCCGCAGCCCCCGCTCCAACCCGGCCACCTATACCGGCGTATTCGCCGATATACGCAACCTCTTCGCAGGGATGCCGGAGGCAAAGGTACGCGGTTACAAGCCGGGCCGATTCTCGTTTAACGTGAAGGGGGGGCGCTGCGAAACGTGCAAGGGGAACGGCTACAAGACCATCGAGATGAACTTTCTGCCCGATGTAATGGTGCCCTGCGAGGTTTGCCACGGGAAGCGGTACAACCGCGAGACGCTGGAAGTGCGGTTCAAGGGGAAAACGATTGCCGACGTGCTGGACATGACCGTGAACAACGCGGTGGAGTTCTTTGAAAACGTGCCGACCATCCTCCACAAGATAAAGGTACTGCAAGAGGTGGGGCTGGGCTACATCACGCTGGGACAACCCTCTACCACGCTTTCGGGCGGCGAGAGCCAGCGCGTGAAACTGGCCACCGAGCTGGCACGGGTAGAGACGGGCAACACGCTCTACGTGCTGGATGAGCCCACCACGGGGCTTCACTTCGAGGATATCCGGGTGCTACTTGGTGTCCTTAACAAGCTGGTGGATAGAGGGAACACGGTAATCGTGATTGAACACAACCTCGATATCATCAAGTGCGCCGACTATATCATCGACCTGGGGCCGGAGGGGGGTGATAAAGGAGGCTACATCCTGTCAACCGGCACGCCGGAAGAGCTGATTCAAGTTGAGAAAAGCTACACCGCCAAATACCTTCGTAAAGAGCTGGACAGGTAAGGTATACTTAACGCGGGATTAGACCCCAACAAAAAAAAGAAACAGGATTTTCAGAAAGAAATCAAGAATGCATACAGGGGCTTTGGGCGGCCAAAACGTTAAAAATCAACCTGGCATGAACATTTACAGTGTCCCGTTGTTTTAAATGCATGAACAAAGGATTGAGTGATATGCACGGAACAGATGCCTGATATTGCACGGGATCAAGTTACCGTGTTACGGTTCACTCGATCATGTAGTTTGTTTCATGAAGATTGTGTTAAGTAGAGAGGTCTGCGAAGTGATTCGCGGACTTTTCGCTTTTTACCCGGCACCTCTTTTATTCTCGCTTTCTTTTTCATACATTTGCATTTGATTTCTCAAGTGGAAACAGGATGACTACATAACCTGGAAAGAGTGATGACGGTACTAACTTAAAAATAGGGGTGAAAATACGAGCCTACAAGCACAGTGATCACTCACGCCCCAAAAAGTAAAATAACGGGCAGAGAAAAGGAGACTATGGCAAAAAGGAAAAGAAGGAAAACCGCCGCTTCTCAAAAAAAGGGGAAGGCGTTGGCCCAGTTTTTACGTAACGAGCGCGTGCACTTCATCTTTGGAGTGATCGTGGCTTTTACCGGCATATTCATCCTGCTGGCCATTATCTCTTTCCTTTTCACCGGTGCCTCGGATCAAAGCCAGGTGTTGAACCGTTCATTCTGGGAGGTGGTTCGTTCCAATGCGCCCGAGATACAGAATTGGACGGGCGCCGGTGGGGCATACATAGCCGAGAGACTCGTGAACGAGGGCTTCGGCATCGCTTCGGTTATCATCCCGCTCTTCCTGGTCTACGTGGGACTACGGATCATGAAAGTATCCAAGTTCCCCGTTATGAAGGCCCTTTTTATTGGTGCTTTCAGCCTTATCGGCCTCTCCATCGCGAACGCGCTCATCCTGGACAAGATCTTCCCCAGCACGCACGTGAAATGGGGTGGTAGCCACGGGTTACAGATTGAACAGCTCCTGAGCAACAGTGTTGGCAAGCCCGGTATAGTGCTGATTCTCCTCCTTATCGGGGTAATCATCGCGGTCATCGTCCGCAAAAGCTCCATGCGAAAAATCCAGGAGACATTAATCCACAACACACCTTCATTCTCCACGAAGGAGGAGGAGAGCGGGCCCATTGATCTCAATAGAACAGAAAGGGTACAACGGGCGGAAGGGCTAGATGAGCCCTCGAGCACAGGCAGATCCCGAAAAACCGGTCTCCTGCATCGGCTGGCAAGTGGCCTCAAGAGGATTGTCGCCGAGTTGAAAGAGGAGGAGGGTACAGAGAGTGAAACGAAGGCCGCTACATCGGTCGATGACACCAAGGTTCCAGGCAGATCACCTTCAGGTAGCCCCCTTTCAGGTGGTCGGTCCACCAAACCAGGAGGGGAAACGGCGAAGACCTCCGCGCCTGTGGGAGCGTCGGATGACTTCGAGGTCATCGTCCCGAAGGACGAGGATGCGGTCCTTGCCCTCCACCCTGAAGAGAAGCCGACAAGCAGCGGATTGCCTCACGATATGGAGGAGTACGACCCCAGGAAAGACCTCTCCTCCTTCCGCTTCCCCACCAGCCAGTTGTTAAAGGTGTACGACACCAGCGACAAGGCGGTAGACATGGAGGAACAGAACGAAAACAAAGACAAGATCATCAACACCTTGCGCAATTACGGGATTGAAATCACCTCCATCAAAGCCACCGTGGGGCCTACCATCACCCTCTACGAGATCGTTCCGGAGCCGGGCGTTCGTATCTCAAGGATACGCAACCTGGAGGATGATATCGCCCTCAGCCTATCCGCGTTGGGTATCCGTATCATCGCCCCGATGCCCGGGAAAGGGACCGTCGGCATCGAAGTACCCAACAAAGAGCCACAAATCGTCTCGATGCACTCGGTGATTACCTCCAAGCGATTCCAGGAGTGCACGTACGAGCTACCGGTCGCACTGGGTAAAACCATCACGAACGAAGTGTTTATCTTCGACCTTACCAAGATGCCGCACCTCCTGGTGGCTGGTGCCACGGGGCAAGGTAAATCGGTGGGACTCAACGCCATCATCACCTCGCTGCTCTTTAAGAAGCACCCCGCGGAGATGAAGCTGGTACTAATCGACCCAAAAATGGTGGAGTTCAACATCTACTCCGCCATCGAGAACCACTACCTGGCCAAGCTACCCGACGAGGAGAAAGCAATTATTACAGACGTGAGCAAGGTAACGCAAACGCTCAACTCGTTAACCAAGGAGATGGACGACCGTTACGAGCTGCTGATGCGTGCACGCACGCGCTCCATCAAGGAGTATAACCAGAAGTTCGTCCAACGGCGCCTCAACCCCAACAACGGGCACAAGTACATGCCGTATATCGTGGTAGTGATCGACGAGTTTGGCGACCTAATCATGACGGCCGGCAAGGAGATCGAGATGCCGATTGCCCGCATCGCCCAGAAGGCGCGGGCCGTGGGCATGCACATGGTCATCGCGACGCAGCGCCCCACCACCAACATCATCACGGGTACCATCAAGGCCAACTTCCCGGCGCGGATGGCATTCCGGGTGACCTCCCAAATCGACTCCCGCACCATCCTCGACATGAGCGGGGCCAACCAGTTGATCGGCCGGGGCGACATGCTCTTCTCGCAAGGAAGCAACCTGATACGCATTCAATGTGCGTTCGTGGATACCCCGGAGGTGGAGCGGATCTCCCTTCACATCGGCAAGCAACGGGGATACGAATGTGCATACCCACTTCCGGAAGTGGTGACAGAGGGGGACAATGTACCGGGCGCGGTGGACCTGAACGACCGGGATGTGCTCTTCGAGGAGGCCGCACGGCTTATCGTGGTGCACCAGCAAGGCTCCACCTCATTGATACAGCGCAAGTTTTCCATTGGCTACAACCGGGCAGGCAGGTTGATGGACCAGCTGGAGGCTGCCGGGATCGTGGGCGCCACACAAGGGAGTAAACCGCGTGAGGTGTTTATCGCCGACGAGTACTCGCTGGAGAAACTGCTCGACTCGCTCAATTAAACCCAACCCCCCACTTTTAGTCCTACCTATAGCCAGTTAATCCCATCATTAACTGACTTAACCCAATAAATAGAAACGATATGCGGACACGAATGCTGCTCATATTGGTATCCATGCTCACCCTCACGCTCTCCCCGGCACAGGAGGGAAATCAGTCGAAGGCCATCCTCGATAAAGCGTACACCACTTTCGAGACCTCGAAGGGGATACACCTCACCTTCACCCTCTCCACCTTCGATATCTCCAATACCCCGATTGATGTCCAAACGGGGGAAGGCTACGCGAAGGGGAACAAGTTCAAGCTTGACACGGAAACGATGGCCATATGGTTCGACGGCGAAACACAGTGGGTGCTCATGAAAGAGGTCAACGAGGTGAACATCAGCCAACCTACCGAGCAAGAGGTTGCCTCCATCAACCCGCTCGCGTTATTGGGAATCTACAAGGAGGGCTACACGCTCTCACCCCCCGTTACCACCACGATAAACGGCAAAAGAGCCTACCGAATCGATATGGCGCCCACGTCAAACCGAGGCGATTTTCAATCGGTCTCCGTCACGATCGACCCAAGCAATCATGCCTTAGCACGGATAATCCTCACGGGGCACGACGGGATGAAGACGCGTATCGATATCACTGAATACAACGCCTCCCGGCACTACACAGATTCCCATTTTGTCTTCAACGCTTCAGCCTACCCGGGCGTGGAGATCGTGGACTTGCGGTGATGATCAATCCCATTTACCGCGAATAGAAAATTGCGATATTTGTTTCAAGTCTTTCAGATTAATCGTACCTTTGTTCTCATCCTAATTACTTTGCGCCTTAGGGTTATTTTGCCTTCAAAGTGAAGACCTTCGCTTTGAAGGCAAAATGGGTAATATTATGCTAAATTTCAACAAAACATAAACTATATGGAGAATAAAGTGCGTTGCCTGATCTTGGGATCGGGCCCGGCGGGATACACCGCCGCCATCTACGCGGCACGCGCCAACCTGGAGCCGGTGCTTTACGAGGGATTACAGCCGGGAGGGCAGTTGACAACCACCACCGACGTGGAGAATTTCCCGGGTTACCCCGACGGGGTTATGGGACCCGAGATGATGATCGACTTCAAAAAACAGGCCGAAAGGTTTGGGGCGACCATACTTCCCGGGAGAGCCACCGCGGTGGATTTCTCCACCCGCCCGCTGAAGGTGACCATCGACAACGAGAAGGTCGTTGAGGCCGACACCGTGATCATCTCCACGGGTGCGACGGCAAAATACCTGGGATTGCCCGATGAGACGAAGTACGCGGGCCAAGGCGTTTCTGCTTGCGCTACCTGCGACGGCTTCTTCTACCGCCGCAAAAAGGTGGCCGTGGTAGGCGGTGGCGACACCGCGTGCGAAGATGCCACCTACCTATCGGGGCTGGCAGACAAGGTCTACATGATCGTGCGCAAGCCCTACCTCCGCGCCTCCCAAATCATGCAGGAGCGGGTGATGAACAACCCTAAGATCGAAATCCTCTTCGAACACAACGCGGTAGGCCTCTTCGGTGAGAACGGCGTAGAGGGTGCACACCTGATCAAGCGGATGGGTGAACCCGATGAAGAGAAGGTAGATATCGCCATTGATGGCTTCTTCCTTGCCATTGGCCACACGCCCAACAGCGAGATCTTCAAGGAGTACATCGAGCTGGACGAGATAGGGTTCATTAAAACCGGCCACCCCTCCACCAAAACGAACGTGGCGGGCGTGTTCGCCTGCGGCGACGTGGCTGATCCCCTGTACAAACAGGCCATCACCGCTGCCGGGACCGGTTGCCGCGCCGCCATAGACGCGGAGCGCTACCTTGCTGAAAAGGGAATATAAAACGGAGGATTAAAAACAGGTAGCAGCTAAGGTTATCAAGGAGAAAATAAAGGTTTTCTCCTTTCCTTGCAAAACAATTGCCTATATTATAAATAAATAAGCTTAAAGCCGAGATTATCTCGGCTTTTTTTATCTATATAAGAAATATTAATAAAATCATTTTTTGAAATAGTTTCGTATTATAAAATAATACATTATCTTTGGGGATGTTTTTTAACCACTTTCCGTAATAACAAGGTATTATTGCGTGTTAAGGAGTAGAAAAACTCAGTATAAACCTTTTAAAAATGATCCGGAGAATGAAAAGAAAATCATTTGGATTAAAAGGTCTATTGACCCTACTCATGGGGTTAATAGCCTTTTCCATTTCCGCTCAGACCATTGAAGTGAGCGGTATCATTACAGACGATACGGGCCTTGAAGTGATCGGGGCAACCGTTATCGTGCAAGGAGACGCGAGTCACGGTACTATCACGGACCTCGACGGGAAGTACACGTTAAGCAACGTGCCTGCCGATGGGTCATTGCAGATAAGCTACGTGGGTATGGTTACCCAAGTGATTCCCGTGAATGGCAGAACTACCATCAACGTTGTATTGGCTGCAGACAGTGAAATGCTTGATGAGATAGTGGTAACCGGTTATGGTGGCGTTCAAAAAGCCAAAACCATGACCGCCTCGGCCTCTGTTGTGGATGTGGCCGAGATAACCCGCCTACCGGTCACCTCAATCGCTGAGGGGCTTGGCGGACGTGTCACGGGGGTAATTACCCAGCAAAGCTCGGGTGCTCCCGGTGAAAACGTGAAGATTTGGATCCGTGGGGGTTCGAACATCTTGTACGTGATTGACAACGTGGTGATGGAGCCCGCCCAGGGGAACGAGTTTTTTAACCGGTTGCGCCCGGATGACATCTCCTCGATGTCGATCCTGAAGGACGCTTCAGCTACAGCCGTCTACGGCCCCAGGGCCGCGAACGGGGTAGTAGTTATCGCGACGAAGCGGGGACAGGAGGGTGCGCCTGTCATCACCTTTAACCAAAAGGTTTCCATCATGACACCGGCCTACCGGGCCAAGGGGTTAAGCGCCTACGAGTTCGTACAAGCCCGCAACGAGGTGGAATTCGCCAGCTTTCAGGAAAGTCCCACCTTCAACAACACGCAACTGTCGAGGTATTACATGGGAGACCTTTGGCAAAAGGGCCACAGCTTCGACGATATCCTCAGGCTGGTTAACGAAAGATACAACATGGGATACAAGATGAGCGATATCAACGACCTGTTCGACCCCTACAAGTCGCAAGGATTCAACATTCAAGACTACTACTGCACGTACGACCCATGGAAGATGTTCGACCACGTGCAGCCGATGTACCAAACCAACGTGAGCTTGCGGGGCGGTAGCGACCGCGTAAACTACTACTCCAGCTTGGGGTACCTGGATCAACAGGGGGTTAGCGATAATTACAAGTACAACCAGGTAAACATCGTCCTTAACACCGACGCCTATCTATTGCACGATAAAAGCCTTAAGTTCACGTTCAACCTGAACGGTAACACGAGCAACCAGCAGAGGCCGGCCGCGGGGGAGTCTGTTTTCAATAATGCCATGTACGGCGACTGGATGCCCAAGAGACCCGCGCAGTGGAGCACGGGACTTCCCAGGAAGCACTCTGTAAGTTCGCTCTTGAACACCGGGTTTAACGATACGGAGGCGTACCGGTTCCAGATGAACAGCGAGTTGAAGTATTACATCCCGTGGGTGGAAGGCCTTTCTGCACAAGCCAGCATAAACTTCACCACTACCTACAACACGAACCGGGTATTTAACCACGACCAGGAGAACGTGTACGACAATCCGTACGCAACCAGTTTCTCCAGCTATAACCCTGTTAACGCGAACATGTACCAATACTGGTACAAGTACAAGCTGACAACCGGCATCTTCCAGTTGGACTACAACCGCTCTTTCGGGAAGCACAACGTGACGGCCATGGTGAACTACCAGAGCCAGAAGCGTTACGAGAACTGGACGTCGGCAAGGAGAAGGGGATACCCCACCACGCTCGCTCCCCAGGTTGACTTAGGGGCAGAGATGACAGGTAGCAATGGTAACGCCACCGAATGGGGATCGGCCTCCTACATCGGCCGTTTCACCTACGATTATGACGACAAGTACCTATTCCAGTATAGCGCCAACTACAACGGATCGTTGAGCTATAGCCCAGAGAAACGTTGGGGGTATTTCCAAGCCTTCTCCCTGGGATGGGTGGCCACGGAAGAGGAGTGGTTCAGGGAGCTGGTGAACCCGAGCATCCTCAGCATGCTTAAGCTACGCGGGGGGTTGGGGCTGGTAGGGAACGAGGTAGGCAAACCCTTCTCATTCTTAACGCAATACGCGCAAAGCGGTAACCGGGTGTTGTTTGGTGACAACATGAACCCCAACGTGGGCTGGTACGTGAGCTCTATCGCCAGCAACCTTCGCTGGTCGAGCAGTACGCAGTACGGTGTCGGTATAGACTACGGCCTATTTAGGGATCGACTGACGGGAGCAATCGACCTGTTCCTCTACTCGAACAAGGGCGACGAGATGAACATGACCCCCGACATGATCCGTACCGACATCCTGGGGATGCCCAACATCCCGAAGATCAACGCACCCTACACCACCTCCCGCAAAGGGGGATTCGAGATGTCGCTGAACTGGGAAGATAAAATCGACCAGGTAGGGTATCGCGTGGGGTTGAACTACTCCTACTGGGATGAAAGACAAACCCGCCATACGAATCAAAGCGCCGACTGGTGGTCGCCCACGTTTGACAGCATCGGGAAGCGCTGGATGCACCCCGTTTATAGGCTTGGCCTCAAAACCGACGGTAAATTCGGTGACTGGAACGACATGTACAACTCCTTCATAAACGCTACGCGGAACCATACGCTGGGAACCGTGAGGCTGGTCGACTTGAACGGCGACGGTAGGGTGAACGACTACTACGTGTTCAACGTGCCGGGTACCACCCCGCTCACCCAATTCGGGGTCACCTTGGGAGCCGACTGGAAGGGGTTCGATTTTGAACTGTTCCTGCAAGGGGCCACCCATGTTTCTGGTGCCATGCCATCGCCCCTTCGTAGCCAGCAGAGCTGGATGTGGAACTACGGCCAGTACGCATTCCAACACGCCTACACGCCGAGCAACCCTGACGTGAACGCCCCGCTACCCATTCCCGTAGCTGATGGAAGAGGCTGGGGATACAGCTACATTGACACCTGGGCGTTTGACGCTTCCTACCTGAAGCTGAAAAACGTAAGCCTGCGCTACGACCTGAAGAGGGACGTCCTGAAAAACGTTTCACAAATTCAAGGTTTTGACGTAAGCTTCGTGGTCACCAACGCGTTCACGTGGACCAAGAGGTCCTACCCGTTGAAAGGGTTGCAAGACCCCGAGTTTATCACCACGGGTGCGTCCATCTACAACAATAATGGAACGTTAGGTAGCTATCCTACGCAGCGTTCGTATACTTTAGGGTTTACAGTAACATTATAATAAAAGGGTTTGTTAATTATGAAACAGAAAATATATACGTTTTTAATAGCCGGGGTACTCCTTGGAGGCGTGATGGGTATCTCCACCGCGTGTGACCCCCTGGGAATTGAACCAACGACATCGGTCGACGAGGCCCGATTCTGGTTGAATCCTCAATTGGCACGTGCTTACGTGAACAACTTTTACTTCTGGACACCGGCGGCTACCGGTGACACGTTCCAATCGGAACAGTGGTCGGACAACCTGCAGGGCAATTACGAGCAGGACTGGAACACCTACCGTCAGACCTCGTTCACGCAACGGCTGTACGATGAAAACAGCGGTATCGTCGGATTCTCCGCACCGTGGAGCGACGCGTACCAGAAAGTGTACAGCGTGAACCTCGGGATCCAGAAAATTGAATCCTCTCCGGCCCTGTCCGAAACACTCAAGAATCAACTGCTGGCAGAATGCCACTTCTTTCGCGCCTTCGTCTACTTCGACATGATCAAGTACTGGGGTGCGGTTCCCTACGTGGACAGGCCCCTTACCATCGATGATGACACCTACCTGCCTCAGAACAAGCGGGAGGAGATCTTCGACAACATCCTCGCCGATTTGGACGAATCAATCAAACTCTTCGAAGCGTTTGGTGGTAAGACCGAAACAGGGATGATCAACAAGGATGTCTCTACCGCTTTCATCTCACGCGTGGCACTCTACGCGGCCAACGCTGCCGACGCCTCCGCCAAAAACCTCTACAAAGATGACCCGGCCGGTCTCTTCAAGTTTGAGAAGAACGCGCAACACTACTACCAAATAGCCTACGACGCGGCCAAAAGCTTGATTGGCAAGTACAGCCTGGAGCCGGAATACGAGGACCTGTTCACCAGCACCACCGCGCACACGAGTCCCGAGTCCATCTGGCCCGTGATGTTCAAGGAGAATCAACGTTCCGGGTTTAACCCCACGGCCAAGAACGGGCCCGACCACCTCTATTACGGTGGCACGGAAGACGCGTCCTACAGCTGGAACTTCCGTTCAGGACTATTCCCCACGCAAGACCTGGTGGACAGCTACTTGCAAAAGGACAACCAGGATGGCAAGTGGAAAAAGTGGTGGGAAACCTCACAATCCAGAGCGATAGGATTCAAAATGAACGCTGAGGGGGAGATCGAGGGTTCCAGTGCCGACTACCGCGACATCTACAAGGATAGGGACAAGCGGTTTTACGCGACCGTTACCTACGACGGTTCGTACATGGGACCGGAAGAGGAGCGCTACATGATACAGACCTGGATCGATAACACCGAGCCCAAGACATCACTAAAGTATAGCGCCCTGCATACCGGGTACCGTAGCTTGGACAACATGACCTCCGCGCCCATCAACCGCCCCTCGGCCCAAACCATCACGGGGTATTACTCGAGGAAATACTCGCAATTTAATCAATACAATAACGATGGCACCTTCAACTGGGGTACCCAACGCGAAACCTGCTACTTCAACATCCGGTACGCCGAAGTGCTGTTGAACTGCGCCGAGGCGGGCATCAAGCTGAACAAGCCGGATGCCAGGGGCTACATCAACGAGATCCGTGCACGGGCAGGGTTGTCTGAATACACGGGCAACGATCTCTACGAAGAGATGAAGTTACAACGTCGCCTGGAGTTCGCGCTCGAAGTTCCCGGGTTCCGTTACCACGACCTGCTGCGCTGGAGTGAAGCCGAAGGCAAATCGACCATCGAGGAGCTGAACCAGGCTTCCCGCGGGATCTGGATTTTCCGCAAAGGTGTTGAAAGCACCAAGGTAGGTGAAAACGGCTACCCGGTTAAACCGGGTGAAGAGGGATACTTTACCCCCAAGATCGAAACGTTTAGAATGCCCTACTCCATGTACGACAGGAAGTTTGACCATAGCCGGTACTACTTTGTTCCGTTCTCCGCGTCCACCCTAAAGGATTACACGCAACTGCAACAGAATCCGGGATGGGCCAACTACACGTATAACTAATGAATAAAAAATTACAACCATGTTGAAAGATAAATTACTGAAGAAAATAGGTGCCGGGGCAATCCTGTTTTGCGCGGTCTGGACCTTGGCCAGTTGTGAAAGGGGACTGGTCTTTGAAGAGGCACCCGAATCGACCTACACACAGGTAGAAGCTACACGGTTTGACGTGAAGGCGAGGGAGCTGTTCGAGAACAAGATATTTGCCGTCAACTGGAACCAATGGGTGGATAACTACATGAACACCCAGACAATCGGCACCTCGGCCGAAACTTGGAAGAATGAAACCGACAAGGCGGTCACGCTCAGCAACGGGCAAGTGGTTAAGCCCGGCGAATCGGTTTCGGGTTCCATCAAAGAGGAGAGCGACTCCAAAGCTCCCGGTGGGAAGGTCTACGTGATAACCGTGTACGTGAAGGATCGCGCTACCTACAACAGCCCCAACAAGGGCTTCCTGTTTGACGGGAGCAAGTTCACGGGCGATTTCAAACTGGTAAATCCGGAAAACAACCGTTCAGAGCAAGTAAACCTACCCGTTAGGAAAAACGAAGTGATCGGGGAGCTTGTCCTCGTGAACCCCTGGGACTGTGTTGTTGAAAGGATAGATGGTGCCACTGAGTTGGGGAAACCGGGTGACTTCAGTCAGCCGCAACGTTACCTCGTGAAGAATATCGCGTACCTCCCCGAAGGGGTTTCTCAACACACTCGCTTGTACGAGGTCAGGGTAGTATTCTACCCGGGATAGGTAACGCTACGATCTGTTGTAACGTTCAAGACCAAATCTAACCAGGGTAGGTATTACCTTCTACCCTGGTTAGAGAACGTTGAATAACTTCTAAACAATGGAGGGAGGGTTGGCAACAAGTCCACCCTCCATTGTTTTAGACTGACACCTCTTCTCAAGGGGCAACCTCAAACTACCAAGTGTTTAGTGTCAAGTGATGACAGGGGGTTTTAAAAAAGATTAGCACAATCGCAGCTGAAAGCCCGGTGATTTGGCCTATATTTGATGAACAAATTATCCGATGCAAATGTGCCCCATGTTTTTACTCGATAATGGAATGATTTTTTGATAAAATAACCGAAAGATGAAACCGCGTTTATCACTTTTTCTCGCTTTTTGTATACTTTGGGCAGCGCATACGACCTACGCTTCCGCTCAAACGGAATCATCCGCCCCGCGTTACCTGTTCGAAGAGTTCCAGGATGGTACCGTCTTTTACAGCGACGGCAGGCAATTCGCCGTGCCATTGAATTTCAACCTCGTTACCGGCCAGTACGTCTTCATCGATCCTTCCGATCAGTTGGAGAAAGAGTTCTCTGAGCCGGGACTCGTCGTGGCGTTGCATTTTGGGGAGAGGATATTCCTGCCATCAGCAGGCAAAGCGATTGAAATCATCCAGGCAGAGCCTAAGTTCCACGTCCATTACTCGGCCCAAAAAAGGAAGGCGCCCGATAAAATCACGTACGGTGGCACGACAGAAACGGCGTCGGTGGCCAGCTATTCCGGAATCCCCGGCCAAGGCGTTATCAGCCGGGCACAAGCGAAAAGCAGCGTTGTAACAAGGGTCGACAAGACCTATGAAGTGAAGGTTGGAAAAAGGAGCCGAAGTTTCTACAACCAACGCAGCTTTTTAAAAGCCTTTCCCAAGACCATGAGGTCAAGCCTCGAATCGTATATACAGGAACAGGAGATCGACTTCGATTCGGTGGATGAGGTGTTGCAACTCTATAACTACGCGATCCAGCAGTGATGCATAATGAACGCTTGAGCATGACATTGTCACTAATAGGTGCCTCTACCGGGTAGCCTTTTAACGTTTCACCTTTCCCCGTGATGGAAATTAGTGGTACATTTGTGGATAAACTTGTTATCGTCATGCAAAAAAATCTGTTATCGGCCTCCGTGCCATTATTGGTATCCATACCGTTGTTGCTCTCCATGCTGTTTTCCGGAACACCCGTGGCTGCCCAAACGTTGAGCGGCACCTACACGAACGGTACCGATTCGCTGGTATTTCAAGGAGATCAGGTCATGTTCCGGGTCAGCGATTTCGGGGGACTCTCCTCGGTACAAACGGGAATGGGCACGTACGAAAGGGAGGGAAACTTCTTATTGGTGCACACCACGGGGTATCCCGGTGCAAAAGCCACGTTTCAGGAACTGAAAGGTTCTCGCGAGGATACGTGCGTCGTAAAGGTGGTGGGAATGAACAACTACCCGATTCGGGGAATCCTGGTAGAACCCGATAAGGTATCGCGCAAAGAGCCGGGGGGACATGTCACGGGAAACAACGGCATGATTTACTTGCCGAATATCGCGAAGCTGGGAACCATAACCGTTTCAGGAATGGGTTACAACACGGTCACAATCGATTACAACCCGGGGTACGACTACCTGGTGAGGTTAGCCGACTACGAAGTGATCGAAGAGAAAACCGTGGTCTTTGAATTCAAGGAGATTGACGATGAGACGCTCTCCGTCATCTTGCTGACGACCGAGTTTAACAACGATAAGAAAAGGGATAGCGAACTCAAAAAGCTCGAAAGAAGGGCGAGAAAAAACAACCTGATCGACAAGCGGTTCAAGAAAGAACGTGAACCGTACGTGAGGCAAACACACACGGGTAGATAGTGGGCTACAGGTACTCCACCACCAAGACCATAAAGATGCAAAATTGTCGTAAACGGGTAGTCAACCGTTCGCGGCATCATCAGCCGAACAGGGTCATGGGTCGCCGTGGCGTCTCCGCCTGATAGGCACGGGGGTTAAAGTCACGCTCCCGCTTGAACACGGGGGTCTTCTCCAGTGCTTCCAATATTTTATCGTCGTCCAACTCTTCCAGCGTCAACACGAACGGCTCCTGCCGGTAGTTATGCGCCTCAAGCGACTCCAGGCCGGCTTTACCGTAGTACTTCTCGATAAGTTCTTTCTCTTTTTTCTCCTGTTCGCGCCGAGCTTCCTCCTCAGCTTGACGCTCTTTCTTTTCTTCTTCACTTTCCAAAGCCCACTGCTCCTCGATGCCGGGCACGCTGGTAATCGAGAAACCGGTAGCGAGGATGGTCACCTTGACCTCTTCACCCATCGAGTTGTCGACCGCCGCGCCCCAGATCACCTCGATCTCGCTGCGGAATTTCGACATGAAATCGTGCAGGGAGTTCATCTCCTCCATCATCAGCTCATGCTCCTCACCAAACGTGAGGTTGATAAGGATCTTCTTGGCGCTAAAGACATCGTTGTTGTTCAGCAAGGGCGAGTGCAACGCGTTGTGTATGGCTTCGTTTACACGGTCATCACCTTTTCCCAGCCCGCTGCTCATGATCGCGACCCCACCATCCTTGAGCGTAGTATTCACATCGGCAAAGTCGAGGTTCACATGCCCATGTACCGTGATGATCTCGGCGATACTTTTAGCGGCTGTCGCCAAGGTATCATCGGCCTTCGCGAACGCGTTCATCATCGTGAGATCGCTGTAAATATCCCGCAACCGTTCATTGTTGATCACCAGTAAAGCGTCCACGTTCTTCGCGATCTCCTCCACCCCTTTGAGGGCTTGAACGATCTTTCTATTCCCCTCGAACACGAAGGGAATGGTGACGATGCCCACGGTGAGTATTCCCATCCCTTTCGCCACGCCGGCCACCACGGGAGCAGCCCCTGTCCCGGTACCACCGCCCATACCCGCGGTAATAAAAGCCATGCGCGTACCATCTTGCAGGAGCTCCTCGATCAGGTGGATGCTCTCTTCCGCGGCCTTTCGCGCGATTTCCGGTTGGTTACCCGCGCCCAGTCCACCGGTGGTGTTCTGTCCCAGCTGCACTTTCACCGGAACCGGAGACTGCATCAACGCCTGGTTATCGGTATTGCAAAGGGCAAAGGAGACATCGTGTATTCCCCCCTCGTACATGTGGTTGACCGCGTTTCCCCCTCCGCCACCCACTCCAATCACCTTGATGATGGCACCGGTATGGCTATCTATTTGAAAATCCAATATATCATTATCCATTCAATTGATCCTTTACCTGTTCAACATTATCCTCCTACTCATCCTCTTCTGAAAACATGTTCCCGAAAAAGTTCTCCATGCTTGAAAAAAATCCACCCCCCTCTTTCTCTTTATCCTTCTGGTTTTTAGGCTTCTTCGTTTTTTCACCGCGCCCCCAAGGGGTTCGTGTGGTTCGAGGAGATCGTGTTTCTTGTTCCTTCTCCTCTTCGTACTCCTCGTACTCCCTGGGGGTTTCCACCTCTTTATACTCGCAATCCTCATCTCCCAGCAGCAACATGCCCAACACCCGCGTGTAGGCTGGGTCATTAACCAATTCAGGAGCGTTGTTGACCAGCGTTTTTTTCACGGTAGCACGTCGTACCGACATTTTCAGCTTCTGTTCCAGGTAGTCATCCAGGTTTTCCAGTTGGGAGGCACCACCTGTAATGATCAAGCCGGCCCCCAGGCTCTCCCCTTCGTAGCCCGAAAGCTTGATTTGCTCTTTAAGGTTGGCCGTGATCTCGTCGAGCCTCATCTCTATCACCCGGTTTAATTGCGACATATCCACATCGGGTTTCTCCGAGAAGGGGGATGCCAAAAAGGGAGTCTCTTGCTTCTTCATAACCTTCCCATACTTGATCTTCAACTGCTCCGCATCGCTCTCGGTGAAGTTCAGCGCACGTATGTCTCTCGTGATGCTCTTGCCACCAAAGGGGATTACCACCATCGAACGCAAGATGCCCCCCTTGTAAACCGACAAGGTGGTAGTTCCCGCCCCGAAATCCACCAAGGCGCACCCCAGCTCTTTCTCCTCATCGCTTAACGTGGCCGCGGCGGTAGCCAAAGCCCCCACGATATATCGTGCGATGGGCAACTCCGCTTTCCCGGTGATACTTTTCTCCACGTTCCCCAACAGGTTAGGGCGACCCGTGACAAGCTTGAAGTTGGCCTCTACACGGTAACCGGTAACCCCAACAGGCTTCCGTTCCGGTTTGCCATCGACAAAATACTCCACGTCGGCCACCGCGTAAGCCCGCGCCAGTTCCGGCACGAATTGCTCGGCCAATTCGTGTAACCCCTCGATCATCTCTTCAAAGACCATCTCGCCAGGTGACAGCTCGATGGATTTCGTGAACTCCATGGAGCGGAGCGATTGTCCCCCCAGCGCCACGTACACCTTCCCGATCTTCCGTCCCATGCTGTTCTCCAACATCGTGATCAGCCTTCTGACGTTGGCACCGGTCTCCTCTATATTGTACACCATCCCGCGACGGATGCAGTTGCTCGAGGGTTGTTCACCGCTCGCGATAATCGAGACCACGTTGTTCTCGTTCTTGCGACCCACTACCCCCTTAATAGAGTGGGTTCCCAAATCTATCGCGGCTATAAATCCTGATTGCGTCATACTATTATTGTCGATATAGTTTGATTTCATTTTTTCGTGCAAACCACCTGGTTATCGTACTTCAAATTGATTTCCGAATAGCGATTCCACCCCACCACGTTCAGACCCTCGTCCACGAAACGGGCCAGCTTTGCGAGCTTGGCGGGATAGTCGTGAAGGCTCCCCATTACCACCTGAAAATCACCTGCCCGGGGAATCAACACCACGTCACCGTTACCCCTCACCGAGATATGCTCGATCCAGGCGTTCCAGTAAGCATCTCGATGCAAGAACATCGCGAAGTCGTAGAGCTCGTTCTTGGCCATCTCCTCCCCGATGGCACCCGTGGCGAGCGGCACGTAAACGGTAAAAGCCGGTGAAACCGGCATAATCTGCCGATCGTCATCCACGTAGAAGCTCCCCTTGGTATCGGATATAACCCTCAGCACCGGTTCACGTTGACGGATACTGGCCACCACGGAACCGCTCGACGTGGTATAGACATCGACCGACTCCACCAGTCGGTTCGCCATGATCGTATCCCGAATGGCCAACGTGTTCACCTCCGAAAACGGCTTCCCAACGGGATAGAGACCATGCTTCTTCACCAGTGCCTCAATTTCATGGGCACGCACGAATGCCGTTCGCACGCTGTCTTTCACTACCACTTCGAAGCGTTCGCACAAGCGGTTTTTCGACGATTCACGAAAGTGGTTCGCCGAGAAAAACAGGTACCCTATCACCGCGAGCGCGGCCAACATGAGCAGGAATCTCTTCATCCATCCGGTTCTTTGGTAAGGCAGCTACGCCATATGCAAAGATACGCAAAGTTTGCGTACCCTGCTTACATACCCTCCCCGTATTTTTCCCTTAACAAACGCTCGATATCGGGCAACATCTCGCTGATATCACCGGCCCCGAAAGTTACCAGCACCTCCACGGGTATATCGCGAAGCCGATCCGGCAATTCCTCCTTACCGCAGAGCATCTTTCGTGCAGAGCGTATCTTGTTAAAGATAATGTCACTGGAAACCCCTGCTATCGGCTCCTCCCGGGCCGGGTAAATATCGAGCAGAATCACCTCATCGGGTAGCGAAAGGCTCTCCGCGAACTGGTCGGCAAAATCCCGGGTACGGGAATAGAGGTGGGGTTGAAAGATGGCGGTCAGCTTCTTGTCGGGGTAGAGCGCTTGTATCGACCGGATAGCGGCCGACAGCTCGTTGGGGTGATGCGCGTAGTCATCGATGAAAACCAGCCTGTCTGTCTTGATCCGAACGTCGAAGCGTCGCTCCGCCCCTTTAAACGACTGCATGGCCGCCCGTGCCTCGTCGGGGATAACCCCGCACAGCTCTGCCGCGGCCATAGCCGCCACCCCGTTTTCCACGTTGATCCTTACCGGTACACCCAGCGACATGTCACGGATCCTCCCTTTCGGGGAGACGAAGTCGAAAATGATCTCCCCCTGGCCTACCCGTATATTCTCCGCGTGGTAATCGCCCTCCGATTCGGAGTAACTCCACACCTTCACGCCACGGCCAACACGGGGGGTGACTGGCGCACCCTTCTTCAGTAAGAGGTGCCCATCGGGGCGCACCAGCGAAGTGAACTTCTCGAAGCTCTCCCTGTACGCTTCGGCAGTACCGTAAATGTCCAGGTGATCGGGATCTGCCGAGGTGATGATCGCGATCCAGGGGTTCAGCCAGTGAAACGACCGGTCGTACTCATCCGCCTCCACCACCGTGATGGGGCTGACGTCAGACAACAGTAAGTTGCTGTCGTAATTTTTCAGCACCCCTCCCAGAAAGGCGCTGCAGTCGACTTTGGACTGCTTGAGCAGGTGGGCGATCATGCTCGACACGGTGGTCTTCCCATGCGTGCCCGCCACGCACACCGCATCGCTAGCCCGAGTCACCTCGCCCAGCAGTTGTGCCCGCTTGAGAACGGTGAACCCCTCGCGCCGGAAAAAGGTGAGTTCACGGTGCGATGCTGGCACGGCCGGGGTATACACCACCAACGTCTGTTTTTTATCGGTAAACGCGGCGGGAATCGCCCCCGGGTCGTCCACGTGATGAATAAATGCCCCCTCTTGTTGCAGTTGGCGCGTGAGATTCGTCTCCACCCGGTCGTACCCCCCCACCCGTTTTCCCTTGGAAAGGAAGTAACGGGCCAGGTTGCTCATCCCAATCCCCCCTATACCTATAAAATAGATCGCACTGTATTCCATTTTCGCGTAACAGTTTAACTTCCCGTGCCCGTTTTGTACCCTCGCCCCCCTCCAAATCGTTATTTCTTACTCGTCATCCTTCATCGTGTAGCGATCGTTTAAGAGTTTCTCAATCTCATCCACGATCTGTTCCGCCGAATCGTGCCGCGCCAGTCGCGCTATATTCTCGCTCAGCCGTTGTCGCTGCTCATCGTCCCTCAGCAACGCCAGTGCCGTCTCGTACAGGGTATCGGGCGCCAAGTGGTCCGTCACCATCACCGCGGCATCCTTATCGACCAACGCCCGCGCGTTCATCGTCTGGTGGTCTTCCGCCACGTTGGGCGAAGGCACCAGAATCACCGCCTTTTCCAGCAGGCTGAACTCCGAGATGGAGCCCGCCCCCGCACGGGAAATCACCAGATCGGCCACCGAGTAGGCGTAGTCCATCCTCGTCACAAAGTCGAGCAGCCGCACGTTGCCAGGTACCTTTCCTTCCGCCTGCAGTTGTTGCATATCATCGTAATAGTACTTACCACATTGCCAGATGACCTGCACATCGGGGTTTTCCGCCAACAGCGGGAATGCCTTGACGATGCTCTCGTTCAACGTTCGAGCACCTAAGCTGCCGCCCACCATCAAGATCGTCTTTTTGTTAGGATCAAGACCAAAGAATGTATAGCCTTTCTGGCGGTTCTCGTCAGAGATCACCAGGTCTTGCCGGCAGGGGTTACCGGTCAGCACGATCTTCTCCTCCGGGAAGAACTTCTCCATCCCCTCGTACGCCACACAGATGGTGTTCGCCTTCTTCGCCAGCATCCGGTTGGTTACCCCGGCATAGGAATTTTGCTCCTGTATGAGCGTGGGCACCCCTTTCGCGGCGGCCGCCTTCAGGGTGGGACCGCTGGCGTACCCTCCTACCCCCACAGCTATGTCCGGTTTGAAGTCGTTCACAATCGCCCGGGCTCTCCGCAGGCTTCGCAATAGCTTCACCATCACCGAGACGTTCTTCAACGGCCGTTTGCGGTCGAACCCCGCCACCGGTAACCCCTCGATGGGGTACCCTGCCGCGGGCACCCGCTCCATCTCCATACGGTCTTCCGCTCCCACGAAGAGGATGTCGCTCTTTGGCCACCGTCTCCTTATCGCGTTCGCGATTGAAATAGCCGGGAAGATATGCCCTCCCGTGCCCCCGCCGCTAACGATCACGCGGGGTGCTTCTACCCTTCTCTCTATCGTAAGTTTCTCTTTCGCCTCCATTTCTCCAAACTACCAGTTTTATCGTTCGCGAAAATTGCGATACGGTCATTTTTTGATGAATTTTCCATGTAAAAGAACTGCGCACGGGGTGAACTGTTTCACTGATGAACGCGGTACAAAAATAGCAAAAAAAACGCATTTACCGTAACGGTTCGGCTGTGAAGCAAGGGGGTAATCAAATAACCTTATGATATCGATAGGTGTTATTTCTTTGTGTATCTTTGTCGTGTGAAAGTGGAAGAGAAAGATATGAACCATATAATGAACAGTAAAAAAAGCTTATTTATCATCGCGTCTGTTCTCATGGCTGTCATACTTGGCGGATGCGAAGAGAAAACCGAGCCTCCCTTTTTGACCATTGACATCCAATCCGTCAACTTTAACCCTGATCCATCCTCTCGCAACATCAGCGTGAAAACGAACGTGGAAGATTGGAGTGCCACCGTGCAACCATCCGCCCAATCATGGATTAACGCGAAACCCGACGGCTCCCTGCTCAAAATAACGGTGGAAGAGAACCGGGAGGCGGGTACCCGCCGGGGAGAGATAAAAGTGATTGCCGCCACCCTTGCCGAAACGATTATCGTGGAGCAACTTGGCAAAGAGCCGGCCATCCTGCTTTCGGCTGAATCTTTCACCGTGCCGGTCGACGGGGGTGAGCTCCAACTGGAGGTAACCTCCAACATCGAATACGATATCGTGATACCCTCCGAAACTGACTGGGTAAGCGTGAAGCCGGCTACCCGTTCAACGGACATGGTAAAGAAAGCGTACCTGATCGATGTGGCATGGAACAGCAGCGATGAAGCACGACAAGCCGAACTGGCTATCAAACAGCGGGGTGGCACCCTCGAGAGGAAAGTATTCATCACCCAAAAAGCGCAGGAGGGATATACCGGCAGCTCAACGGGCGATATCAAGGACGACATCAAGGTCACGATTAAAGGTGGGAAAGCCAGCTCATATCAGGGGGGCGGAGAGATTGAGAAATCGTTTGATAACGATTTTTCCACCATATACCACTCCAACTGGAACAATAGCGGAGCCGACTACTTCCCCATTACCCTGGAATACTACTTCGAGGATCAGGAGAGCATTGACTACCTGGTTTACCACCCCAGGCCGGCCGGGCATATAAACGGCAACTTCAAAGAGGTGGAGATATGGGTTGCCACCGAGACGGAACCCACGTTGAAAAAGCGGATGGAGTTTGACTTCAAAGGATCGGGTTCCGCCACGAGGGTCACCTTCGAAGAACCCCTGTTGAGACCCAAAACCGTGCGGTTTATCGTGAAGTCGGGCGCGGGCGATGGACAAGGGTTTGCCAGCTGCTCGGAGATGGAGTTTTATCGAAAGAACCCGGAGAACTTCGACCCCTCCCTGATTTTCTCCGACCTGACCTGCTCGAAACTCAAACCGGGCATCGATATGAATGACATCAAGGATATTCCCAACAAGCTCTACCGGGATATCGCGCTCTACCTGTTCAAAGGTCAATACCCAAGTGAATTTAGGATTCAGGAGTACCAGCCTTGGCCACATCCTGACGTTTGGGCCAGAGAAAACAAAACCTCGACCCTCAGCCTGCTGGACAACCCCACGGGAATAAGCATTCCTCAAGGGGAAGATTTGATTATTTTCGTGGGTGATACGCGTGGCTATTCGCTGAGCCTCAAGGTCCAGGACCTCGACAAGCCCGAGGGTGACGGCTACAACAACGCGTCGTTCTACCCCCTTTCGCCTGGCGTGAACAAGCTGAAGCCGAGGAGCAAGGGGTTGGGGTATATCTTCTACCATACCCCCGATTACCAAGCGGCCCCGCCCGTGAAGATCCATTTCGCCACCGGAGAGGTGAACGGCTACTTCGACTCCCAGAAGCATGATACCTCGGAGTGGAGTCGGCTGCTGAATGGCGCGGTAAACAAACACTTCGACCTGCTGGGCAAGTACGCGCACCTCACCTTCGAAACGGAGGCACTCAAAACGCACGCCAAGAACAGCGGCCCCCAACTTATTGACAGGTATGATGACCTGGTACGCTTGGAGCAGGAGTTCATGGGGTTGATGAAGTATAACCGCCCCACCGTGAACCGGGCATACTTCCACGTGATGTACACCTCCTACATGTACGCCACCTCATACCGAACCGCGTACAACGCGAGCACGCAATCCACCATCCTCCATCCCGAGACGCTGAAAAAGAGTCCCTGGGGTCCCGCACACGAAATGGGACACACGCTGCAGACGCGTCCCGGGTTCCTTTGGCACGGGATGACCGAGGTGACCAACAACGTGCATTCGCTCTACGTGCAAACCCAATGGGGCAACCCGTCGCGCATTGAATCGGAAGATATGGGGCGCTACAACAACCGGTACGAGAAGGCGTATCACAACTCGTTCGTCAAAAACACGCCCCATCCGGGCGAGGGCGATGTATTCTGCAAATTGGTGTCACTTTGGCAGCTGCAGCTCTACTTCGCCAACGCGAAAGGGTTTACCGACATCTACAAAGATTTTTACGAGAGGGTTCGCACATCGCCCAATCAACCGACTCCCGGTGAGCAGCAGCTCGATTTCGTGCGGGCTATTTGCGACATCACCGAGACCGACCTGATCCGCTTCTTTACCCGCTGGGGCTACCTCTCTCCTTTCGACGACGAATTAGATGATTACGGTAAGCGACGCTTTACCGTAACACGAAAGCAGGTTGATGACCTGATAGCAGAGATAGGGGCGAAAAACTACACACCCGTAACGGAGGCTATCGAGTACATCTGCGACTCCAACTGGCAGCTGTTCCGGGACAAGTTACCGGTACAAAAGGGAACGGCAACGATAAACGGTGCTAAGATCACCACGAGCGGCTGGAAAAACGTGGTGGCCTACGAGGTGTATGAAGGTGACGAACTTATTTTCGTATCCAACAGGAACACGTTCACGTTGGATAGCCCAACGACAAGCCACACCAAGGTGTATGCCGTGGCCTATAACGGGGATAAAACGGAAGTGCATTTTTAAAGCGCTAAATGGCAACAAGGTTTATGAGAAGATCGATCACGTTCATCGGGCTGCTGCTAATCGCATCGCTGGTGACTGCCTCAGATTTCGTGGTAAACGGCATCCCTTACAAAATCATTTCACCCACGGAGGTGCAGGTAACAAAACGAGAGGAACCCTTTTCGGGCGTAGTACAGATACCGGCATCGGTGATGCACGCCTCCCTGTCATACACGGTTTCGGAGATCGGGGAAAAGGCGTTTTTCTCTTCCACCGGGATGACCGAAGTCCGTTTGCCCCATACCCTTAAAAAAATCGGTGACAACGCGTTTGCCTTGTGCTTTTCGCTGAGAAGGATCACCATTCCAGAATCGGTTGAACATATTGGCACCGGAGCATTTCAATCCTGCAATGGCCCCGACACGCTACATATCCCGGCAACCGTGACCCATATCGGCCAAAACGCGTTTGGGGCAATGAAAAACTTGAAATGGCTTGAAGTAGCCCCCGCCAACCCAAACTACACCACGGTAGACGGGGTGCTGTTTAACCGGTCTCAAACGGAAATCATCTCGTTCCCGGCGGGTCGAGAGGGGCATTACAATATTCCCGCCACCCTTACCCACATCGCGGATGACCTGTTTAGTAAAGCCAAGCTCACCTCGGTAAGCATACCGTATGGCGTGGTATCCGTTGAAACTGAACGGGTACGTGTTTTCAGAAGTTGACAAGAGCCGGTGCAAAGTGTTGGTGCCTGCCAACAGCGTGCAACAGTACCGGGAGGCAACCGAATGGAAAGAGTTTACCCACTTCGTGCCGATGAATTACCGGTTCACCCTCTCTTTTTCGCAGCCGGAAAACGGCACGTTGCAGCTACTGAACGATTCAACGCCCGTGCAGGATGGCGCGGAGTTCGCGCAAAGCACCCTGTTCAAGCTCTCCCTGCATTGCAATGAGGGGTACGAGTTCGACAAGCTGATTATCAACGGGGTAAATTTTGACTTTTGGGTGCATGAATTTTTATTGATGGACAACACGAAGATCGAGGTGAAGCTGAAACCGATTCAAGGCCCCCAGAAGGAGAGGTTAAGCAGACCGCTCTTAAGCTATTTCGACACCAGCCAATGCTTTGAAACGTTGCGCGAAAAATATCAGCGGTAAGGAATCTACTCATATAAAATCATTGGCTATTCGTTCAACAAGAGATGGGCTTATATTCAGTCGGACGGCCTGTTTCCTAAATTTTGAAAGTGAAGCCTTCACGTTATCAATCAGCGCACTGTAGTCCGAGATGTCATTATTCTTCGCGACGATTTCCAAATCCTCCCGGGTTATATGTTCGTTTTTACCATTCACCGTTAACGATTGCCTGTTCACGTAGGCAGGAGCGGCTAAGTCTACACTAAAAGTAATATCATAGGCGGGAGACAACCGCCAAACCCCATCGCGGTTCATACAAAACGACACGTTTTTGGAATGATCGTCCACGTTACGGGCCAACACGTTGAACACCATCCGCAGATATTGCTGACGACTATCTTCGTAGGGCAGATTTAGTCGCCGGATTACCGCGAAAATATCTTCGTAGCTGGTACTTAATGGCGACATGGCCGCCAACGTCTGGGTATGTATTTTCTCGTTGCCGATACGATCGAAACGACGGGTAAGGAAGTGTGTCGCCCCCTCGTAGGTTCTCAAATCGGACGGCATCATCACGATTCCCGCGTCAACCGCCATCCTGTAATAAACGTACTCCAGCTTGGCATAAGGGTAGACCGAACTATCATCGTACTTTAAGATGTAATGAAGAAAACCTTCTGGGATGGCTCCCTGCCCGGAGATTACTTCGCCCGTATCATCGTTCAGTGCCACGATCGCTTTAGGACGCTTTCCGCCGGGTGATGAACTTATCTTCACCAAATCTTGCCACAAGATGGAGTTCTCCTGACTTAACACGGTGGACTCCCTTTCGTTTAAAACCTGCTCCGCGAAATGGTACAACTTTTGAACATCAACCGAAAAAGGTGTATCATCTCCCAGTTGTTGAGCAGGCTCATATTCCAACGCACCCATTGCCCGGCTACCGATAAACGAAAGATGATCAATGGGGGTTATGTTTCTCGTTGAAATCTTGTTGTCGCGCAACCACGAGTTAAAGAGCGAGTTACCCCATTTATCGGGCAGCGAATCTGCAATCATGGGGGGAAGCCCCCGGTACAGTTTTCCCTCGTTGCCTAACCAGGGCATCTGTTTTTGGCTGCGAGGCGAGTGAATTGACATCGTGAGTGGTGCTATATCCCATCCACGATCAAGGAAAGAGGAATCGTATTCAAAAACGGCTACACCCTTTCTCTTATCCCAAGAAAGATACCCCACATTCACTCCCCATAGCACAACTTTAACAACATTTGTTTCCATACACTACTTTTTTTGCAGCTTGTTAAACAACGCCCGCGGGCTCTCCGGCAATTCAGGCAGCAGCTTTTCGATCTCTTCCAGGCTATCAATCGCCCGAAGCAATTTGATAAACGACGCCATTGTTATTCCCGTTGAAGAACCATTCTCAAATGAGCTTATGGTAAACAGGCTCAAACCGGATTTCGAGGCTACATCCCGTTGTGTAAAGCCCATCCGCTTGCGGTAACCGGCATATCGCTTCCCCAGTTCCCGTATGATATCACTTCCTGATTTTTCGTACAAATCGCCATACATATCAACTTGAAGTTAAATAATAAGCATAGATATATCTATATTATTGCGCAAATATACACATAATTATTGATATATCTATACTGTATTATATACATTTGTTTCGGGCCTATGTTTTTTCAAGAAACAACCAACTCTTCATGGTGATGTTTTTAATGACAGGCAACTTGAAGCTTGTACTTTACTTGTTCCGAATAATAAAAAAGAACGGTATAAATCGGAACGGGTTGGGGGAAATTTTCGACAATCAAAAAAATGTAAAAGGAGGTATAAGAAAGGGTGCAAATCACATAATTAGTGACTTGCACCCTTTATCGCGGAGGGAGAGGGATTCGAACCCCCGGAGGCTCTCACCTCAACGGTTTTCAAGACCGCCGCAATCGACCACTCTGCCATCCCTCCAAGGTCGGATGAGAGGAAATATTTTAGTCGTTGATTTAACTCAATCGACCACTCTGCCATCTCTCCAAGGCGCCACGAAAGCGAGTGCAAAGGTAAAACTATTTTCTTGAAAGAAAAAACAATATCCCACCCTCCCTCACGGAAAAATCATTTTTTCGTCGTATCTTT